>JAUYJT010000078.1 GCA_030700225.1 Candidatus Nanopelagicales bacterium
GACGGCTTCACGCCTCGCCGCCGCCTTCAGTCGTGACACGGGTCGCGCGCGACCATCAGCGCCCACGCGATTCTCCGACTGGGGAATTTCCCCAGTCGGAGAAAGCTCCGCTCGAACCGCACTCGCCGTCTTGTGATCAACCCCGGTCTTCGCGGCGTGCTGCCGATCCGACAACGCAGGGTCCGCGATGAGCGACCGCTTCAACGACTCCCGCTTCTCCTCACGCGTCAACTGGCGACGCGCCTCATTCGACTCCCGAGCATGCGCGAGGGCGTCCGCATCGTCCGCCACCACAACCAGCCGCGTCACCGGCGGGAGCCCCAACTCGACACAAACACGCAAACGGTGATGCCCATCCAGCACACGGCCATGCTGATCAACATCAATCGGGAGTCGCTGCCCCCCCGCCTCGATCTTGCTCCGCAGCTCCGCGAACTCCTCCACCGTCAACGGCCGAAGCTCGTTGGCGAACGTCACCGCGTCCGCGATCGGCTGGGGCGTCTCGTCGGCGGTCACTGATCTCGGGGGCAGGTACATAGTCGTCACCGCGACACCTCGGCGTTCCCACTGCCACCATCGCGGAGATGGAACCGCGACTTGAGTTTGAGAAACACATCAGCGAGACACTGATGCGCACGCGACGCGAACCCCTGGACGATTGGCAGTCCGCCGTTGAGCAGATCCTCATCAACGTGGGGCACGCGGTTGACCGGCTTGAGAGGATCGACATCGCGTTGGCTGCCGTGATCGCGACAATCCCGGGCATCCCAGTCGATGTGGCACGGCTGTTCGAGGAGGGCGATCAGGTGTGAGAGGGCAGCGGTCGTGGTGTTCACGACGCGGCCTCGTCGGGTAGGAGGGTGGCGGTGGGGATGTTGAGCGCGGCCGCGAAGCGTGCTGCTGCGCGCTGGGCATTAGCGCATTCGCGGCAGGACCGATGCCCCGCCGCGTTCACCCGGGTGTTCTCCGGCGTGTAGTCATGCCCAGCGGGGCAACACCGGATCGCGCGCCTCGCATGCGCTGTGTTCTCCCCAGCCGTCAACAACTCCATGTGCTCGGTGTTCAAGCACCGCTTCTGGAAGCACTTGTGATTCACTGTCAACCCGTCGGGGATCGGCCCGTTCACGAATTCCCAGGCGCCGCGATGGGCGAGCATCGACTTGCCATGCCCGTTCGTCACGCTGCCGTAGCCGCGCGAGTTGACGGTGCCCATCCAGATCCAGCACTCGGAGTCGTTCACCTGGACGTATTTGGCGAGCCTCGCCGGAATCACGACGCGGCCTCGTCGGGTAGGAGGGACGCGCACCAGATGCGGATGGTTTCGTGGCTCATGTCGATCTGCCCGTTGGTGGCGGTGTAGAGGTCGCGGGCGATGGCCCGCCAGGGTGTGCCGCTGGTCCGTTTGGTTGATAGCCATTGGTCGAGTGGCGTGCCGAGGAGGAGTTGCGCTAGGCGCTGATTCGGTGTCACGGCGCGAACTTATTCGCACTTCTGGGAAACGTCAATACGCCACGCCGGGTGATTGACGATAGATGCGCTAGCGTGTCAAGATATTGGACATGAGCACTCAGACGATGGATATGGTGGACCTACGCATCAGCCGCACGATCAAGGCTCTACTCAGCGCACGGGGTGAAACCGTGACTCAGCTCGCGAGCTCTGTGGGTATGCCAGCAGCGACTCTGTACCGGCGGCTACACACGGGGCTGCACGCGGCGGACCTCGCCAACGTCGCCGACGCGCTCGATGTGACCGTGCAGGACCTCTACGACGGCCTCGGCGGCAAACTGCCGCCAGTCACCACCGTGGACCCACGACCGGCGGATTATGAGTCCGCTGCTCTGACCAACTGAGCTACCGCCCCTGCCTCGCTGAGGATACCGCCGACCGGGCAACACAGCGGGACTGCCGACACGTAGGGTCTCGGGACTCCATCCCCGCCCACGCGCTAATCGACCCCGGCCCAATGGCGTCGAAGTTCACGCCGGTACTGCTCCAAGCGCAGCAAGTCTCCCAGCACCTGTGACGTGCGCTCAGGATCGTCCAACTCGGATCGCAGATCCGCCACGTCCCGAGCGACCGACCGCTCCAAGAGATTGGCCATGATTCCCACGGCGTATCGCTCGCTGACGCCAGCCACAGCCTCAGTCGAAAGCGCCCTGACCAAGGCTCGTTCCCCGTCGTCAGCGCAAGATTCAAGGACAGAACGCACCCTCTGGGCCTCGGTCAAGTCGCCACCCTCGTCCGCGGACTGGATGGCAGCGAGTAGCGCCTTGGGCGTATCGCTGGTGAAGCAAGAAGGTGTGACGGAGGCTCTCCAGTCCCCTACCAGGTCCGGGAACTGCAGGAGGAGCTTCAACGCTTCCCGTTCAACGCGGGCGTCAGTCCACTCGGACACCGAGTTGCCCGGCGAGCCCAGCGAGCCATACGAACGCTGATCCCGTCCCGCCTCTCGGTCCGTGTCACGACCCCGCGCGGACGACCGAACCGCCGCCAGGACCCGCTCGGGTTCAACGCCGAGCCAACCAGCGACTTCCCGCGCGTATTCCGGGCGCAGCATCTCGTCCTTGATACCCCCGATGACAGGTGCAACGGCCCTCAACCCAGCCGCCCGCCCTTCGGCGCTGCCTAGATCCAACCCCGACAGGGTCCGGCGCAGGACGAACTCGAACAGCGGAACACGATGCTCGATCAGGTCTCGGACGGCCTCGTCGCCGTGAGTCAGGCGCAGATCGCAGGGATCCAGCCCCTCAGCCGCGACTGCCACGAGCATCTTCGCCGCGAAACTCTGGTCTTCGGCGTACGCCTTCTGGGCGGCTGCCTGGCCAGCCTCGTCACCGTCGAACGTGAAGACGACTTCAGCGCGACTGTCGTCCATGAGCAGTCGGCGCAGTATCTTCACGTGCCCGGACCCAAAGGCCGTGCCGCACGTCGCGACAGCGGTGTCCACTCCAGCCAGCTGGCATGCCATGACATCCGTGTAGCCCTCAACAACTACGACCCTCTGGGAACGCGCGATGGCCTTCTTCGCCTCGAACAGCCCGTAGAGCACCTGGCTCTTCTTGTACAGGGGAGTTTCGGAAGTGTTCAGGTACTTCGGCCCGTCATCGCCGAGTCGCCTCGCCCCGAAACCGACGACATCGCCGGAAACGTCACGGATCGGCCAAACCAGACGATCGCGGAAGCGATCGTATAGACCCCGGTCTCCGCGACCCGCGACACCGGACTCGACGATCTCGTTGTCTGAGAACTCCGACCTCAGATGAGCGACCAAGCCCTGCCGCGGCGCGTAGCCGAGCCCGAAACGGTCCCACGCCTCATCAGGAAATCCCCGGTCAGACAACAACTGCCGCGCCACCGACGCATCGCGGTCGCCGAGCTTGCCCTGGAAGAATCGGTTGGTGGCCGCGTTGACGGCGACCAGTCGGCTTCTGGGGGTGCCAGTTTGTCCTGCGGCTGAACCGCCTTCATAGCGCAGAACCAGCCCGACCCGGCCAGCAAGTTTCTCTACCGCCTCGGCAAAAGCCAGGTGATCGACAGCCATCAGGAAATCGACCACGTCACCACCAGTGCCGCAGCCGAAGCAGTGATACAAGCCCTTGCTGGCGGTTACGTGGAAGCTCGGCGTCCGTTCTTCGTGAAACGGGCACAGCCCCTTCATCGAGCCGCCACCGGCACTGCGCAACGTCACATGCTCGGATACGACCTCGTCTATCCGCACCCGGTCGCGGACCTCCGCTATGTCCTCGGCTCGGATCCGCCCCTTCATGTCGCGATCCTACGGTGCCAGGACAACAGCGACGTGTCCGTCAGACTTGCCACCTGGTCGACAACTACACGTAAGCGCGCGTTGTCGTCGGGAGCGAAGTCCCAAAGCGGCCGCAGCCAGGGCTCGAGATCCCTGCCCTCCCGGCGACCCAGCGCATGCACGACCTCCTCGATCACCTTCCCCTGTTGACGGTAGATCGCCTCCGCCCCGTCGCGGCACATCACGTAGTGGGCGGCGACAGCCTTCATGACCGCCACTTCGAGTCTCGACGACCATGGAACCTCCAGCGACGCCTGGTAGCGAGTCAACGGTCCCGGCCCCCACCGCTCACGTGTGGCAGCCTCGGCGGCCACGCTGAAGCGCCCGATCAGTTCACTCGTCATCGCCTTCACACCAGCCAGGCAGCGCATCGAACCGTCGAATGCCCCCACCCAGCAAGGCAGGCCGCGCAGTCGCTCCAGCGCTTCAAGAAGCTCATCGTGAGCCGCCTCCGGTATGTACCACAGACGGGCGAGGTCTACGACGCGGGCGCGTTCATCAGCGCTGGACAACGCCTCTGGGCGCAGATGGCCCAACTGGATGGCGTCGTCCACGTCGTGAACCGAGTACGCCACGTCGTCCGCCCAGTCCATCACCTGAGCCTCTACGCAAGGAGTCCGCTCAGGTGCCTCCTGCCTCATCCACTCGAAGACGGCCATGTCCTCCGGGTAGACCCCGAACTTGCCGCCGTCGCCGGGCCTGGGCCAGGGGTATTTCGCGGTCGCATCCAGCGCGGCCCTCGTCAGATTCAGACCCGCGCTTCCACTGTGCCCGAGTACCTTGGCTTCCAACCTGGTCAATACGCGGAACGTCTGGGCGTTGCCTTCGAACCCGCCGCACGTGGCCCCGAGCCTATCCAGCGCCGCCTCACCGTTGTGCCCGAACGGAGGGTGACCGAGGTCATGGGCCAGCCCGGCGACGTCTACAAGGTCGGGGTCACAGCCCAGCGCGGCTCCCAGCTCACGCGCGACCTGCGCGACCTCCAGCGAGTGAGTAAGTCGCGTTCGCGGCACGTCGGATTCCCCGGCCACAAGCACCTGCGTCTTCGCCGCCAGTCGCCGAAGCGCCGAGCAATGCAGCACTCGGGCGCGGTCTCGGGCAAAATCAGAGCGACCTGAGGGCTTTGGAGTTTCAGAGACCCATCGCGACCGGTCGCGCGCCTCGTATCCCGCCTGAACTGTCGGCGTAGAGTCTGGCGTCACTTGCTGGCGGGCGCTTGGCGTGGCGAGTCGATCATCCATCGGTCCCATGCGTAGAACCTGAGCTGTCCGCCCGCCTCCCTGAGCACGTAGTCGAATCCGAGATTCGAACCATCCCCCGATGCGGGGCCGCTGACTCTAGCTTCATCGAAGCCAACAGCTTCGGCGATGGCTCGGGAACGCCCCAGATGCGCCCTATCGGACACCAAAGTCACTGTCGTCCAGCCCTTCTTGGTGGCCCGCTGCGCTACGGCCTCCAGCGAGGTAATCGTGTCTGAGCCCACCGCGACAGCGGTGACAGCAGCCCCCGGCACACCAGACCGGACAAGGTAGTCCGCGCCAGCCTCGGCCTCAGTCGTCTTGTCCCCAGGGATTCCGCCACCGACGGTGACAATCATGGGAGCAACCCCCTCCTTGAACAACTCCCTGGCGTGATCTAGCCGGTTCGCGAAGACCGGTGACGGCGTTCCCCAGTACTGAGACGCGCCCAGAACGACAATCGCGTCAGTGTGCGCGTGATCATCAGTACGGGCAGCGGACACCACACTGCCGATCGCAAGGGCCGCCACCAGAGCCACGGCGACACCGGCAGCGACGAGCCCGCGAACCATCACATGACCTCCCCGTTCGCGATTCGGCGCGCCCAGTTGCTCCGACCGCGGCCGACCAGTCGCTAGGGACACAACCCAAGTGTCCCCGACTAGTCGCGCGGAACCAAGACCCGGGACGCTACCTGGTATCGGCCGACGCGACACCCAGCGATGCCCGGGCGGCTTCGAGTCGCGCCACAGGCACACGGAACGGCGAGCAGGACACGTAGTCCAACCCCACATCATGGAAGAAGTGGATGCTGGCGGGATCGCCGCCATGTTCTCCGCACACGCCGAGGTGCAGGTCCGGGCGAACCGCTCGCCCTTCCTCCACCGCCATCTTGACAAGTCGGCCGACGCCCTCGGTGTCAAGTGACTCGAATGGCGAGACTCCGAAGACTCCTCTGTCCAGGTACACGCTGAAGAAATTCGCCTCGACATCGTCCCGACTGAATCCCCATGTCGTCTGAGTCAGGTCGTTCGTGCCGAACGAGAAGAACTCGGCGGACTCTGCTATCTGCCCAGCGGTCAGAGCAGCTCTTGGCAGCTCGATCATCGTCCCGAGCGGGAACTTCAGGGTGCAATCGTGACTCGCGGTCACTTCAGCCACAACGGCCTTGGCTTCCTCGGCAATCAGATCCAGCTCCTGGATCGACCCTACGAGCGGAATCATGATTTCGGGTCGTGGATCTCCACCCAGGCGCTCCCGGTAGCAGGCGGCCTCCGCGATCGCCCGGACCTGCAGGGCGAACAACCCCGGAAGTATCAGCCCTAGCCTTACGCCGCGCAAGCCCAGCATCGGGTTCTGCTCATGCATCTTGCGGACAGCGGCCAGTAGCTTCACTTCACGCTTCGTGGGCCCCCCATGCTCCTCTTTATGCGCGATCTCGACTGACAGCTCGGTCAGGTCGGGCAGGAACTCGTGCAGCGGCGGGTCCAGAAGTCGGATCGTGACCGGGCGCCCGTCCATCGCCTCCAGGATCTGGATGAAGTCCTGGCGCTGCAACGGCAGCAGCTCGTCCAGCGCGGCTTTCTGCGCCTCCGCGCCCTCCGCCAGGATCAGACGCTGAACGATCATCTTTCGCTCGCCGAGGAACATGTGCTCGGTCCGGCACAGACCAATCCCCTGCGCCCCCATGCGCCGCGACCGAGCCGCGTCGTCCGGGGTGTCAGCGTTAGCCCTGACAAACATTCGCCGGACCTCATCGGCGTGACGCATGATCCTGTCGACGGCCATGACCAGTTCGACAGTGTCTTCGTCAACTCCAATCAGGGCGTCGTCGATGCCGGAATCGAAGTACGTCACCACTGCCGACGGCATGACTGGCACCTCACCCAGGAACACCTCTCCCGTCGACCCGTCGATGCTGACTACGTCGCCCTCGCGCAGTACTCGTCCATCGGGGAGGGTCAGGAACTTCTCTTCGGTGTTGATGTCCAGCTCGTCAGCGCCGCAGACCGCGGTCTTGCCCATTCCCCGCGCTACCACCGCCGCGTGGGATGTCTTGCCGCCGCGCGAAGTCAGCACACCCCGCGAGGCCACCATCCCGGCTAGGTCATCGGGGTTGGTCTCCCGCCGAACCAAGATCACGGCCTTGCCTTCAGCGGCGGCGGCTACAGCGTCCAGCGTGGTGAACACGATTCCGCCGACGGCCGCGCCCGGAGACGCGTTCATGCCCTTGGTTAGGAACGTGATCTCACCGGAGCGATCGAATCGCGGGAACATCAGCTGTGCCAGCTGGGCGCCAGCGACTCTTCGGACTGCCTCGTCCATGTCTATCAAGCCCTCGTCCACGAGCTGGATAGCGATCTTGAAGGCGGCTCCAGCCGTACGCTTGCCGACCCGCGTCTGCAGCATCCACAGTTTGCCGCGCTCAACGGTGAACTCGATGTCGCAGAGATCCTGGTAGTGCTCCTCCAGTTTCTTCATGATGTTCATCAAGTCCTGGTAGCTCTTGGGGTCGGTATCACCCAGAGCCGACAAAGGCAGCGTGTTGCGGATACCGGCGACAACGTCCTCGCCTTGGGCGTCGGGCAAGTAGTCACCGTAGATCCCGCGAGCGCCCGAACCCGGGTCACGCGTGAAGGCCACTCCTGTACCGGAACCTTCGCCAACGTTGCCGAAAGCCATCATCTGAACGTTGACAGCGGTACCCAGTCCGTGCGGGATGCGCTCCTGACGCCGGTAGAGCCGCGCCCGATCGGTGTTCCAGGAGTCGAACACCGCGCGGATGGCCATGTCCAACTGCACCATCGGCTCCTGCGGGAAGTCCGAACCAGTCTCCTGCTTCACGATGCCGCGGTAGTTGCCGACCAAGACGCGTAGCTCTTCCACGGGTATATCGATGTCCGCGACAGCTCCGGACGCCCGCTTGGACTTCTCCAGAGCGGCCTCGAACTTCGATCCGTCGATGCCCAGGACAGTCTTGCCGAACATCTGCATCAAGCGCCGGTACGAGTCCCAGGCGAAGTGCTCGTTGCCGGCCTGTCGCGCCAGACCGACGACGCTTTCGTCGTTCAGGCCAATGTCCAAAACGGTCTCCATCATGCCCGGCATCGAGAACTTCGCTCCCGAGCGAACCGACACCAGCAGGGGATCATCAGCGTCGCCGAGCTTGCGGCCGACCTGCTTCTCCAAGTGCTTGAGCGCTTCACGAACCTGCGCGGTCATCTCGGGCGGTTCGTCCCCGCTGGCCAAGTACACGCGGCAGGCATCAGTAGTGATGGTGAAGCCGTGCGGGACCGGAATCCCCAGCCTGGCCATCTCGGCAAGATTCGCGCCCTTGCCTCCCAGCAGGTCCTTGAGTTCCTTGCCGCCCTCGGAGAAGGGATAGACGTACTTGCCATCGACTGGCTTCACAGGTCCGGACTTGCCTGCTTTGGGGGTCATTCTCGCCATCCTTTTGTCGGTTGTCGCCCATACTTGCAAAGACGGCGCCGCGATGCCGCCCGACCCCGTCTTACGCGGTTCTGGATTCGAGCCAACCTTCCGGCAGGATGACCCGGCGCGCACCCGAGCTGCGACCTCGACGCCCGCTGGCAAGTCTGGCGGACTGGTCAGTGTCAATTCCGGCGATCATGCGATCCACGTCGGCCAGGGACTCGACCATCCCCAGGCCCTGCCGGATTCCCCCGCTCACCCGGAACCCCTTGAAGTACCACGCGTGGTGCTTGCGGATCTCACGGGACCCGACGTGCTCCCCGAAGTAGGCCATCAGTAGCTCGGCGTGACGACGGTACATGGCGACGACCTCAGCCAAATCCGGGTCCGGGCGAACTGGGAGCCCAGCGAAAGCGTCTGAGAGCTGACCGAACAACCATGGTCGGCCAAGACACCCCCGGCCGATGACGACACCGTCGCAACCGGTTTGCTCCATGACGGCCAGCGCGTCTGCCGCGCTCCAGATATCGCCATTGCCGAGCACCGGTGTGCCGGTCGGCGCCAGCAGTTCCTTGAGCCGGGCGATCGCCTCCCAGTCAGCCCGCCCACCGTAGTACTGCTCCGCGGTTCTGGCGTGAAGCGCGACCCAGGCGACCCCAGATTCGGCGGCTACGCGCCCTGCCTCCAGGTACGTCAGGTGCTGGGAGTCGATGCCCATGCGCATCTTGACCGATACCGGGAACCGGCCGCGGGCAGCGTCGACAGCGGACGACACGACCTGGCGGAACAGGTCGGACTTCCACGGCAGGGCAGCACCTCCACCTTTGCGTGTCACCTTGCGCGCTGGACATCCGAAGTTCAGGTCGACGTGATCTGCCAAGTCCTGTTCCCTGATCCGCGTGACTGCCCGCGCCATGACTCCAGGGTCGGTCGAGTACAGCTGCAGCGATCTGGGCCGCTCTTCATGTCCGAACGTCATCAGCCTCCGGCTCTTTGGGTCATCCTCAACGAGTGCCCGAGCCGTCACCATTTCCGAGACGAACAGTCCCGCCCCCTGCTCGCGGCACAGACGCCTGAACGCCAGATTCGTTACCCCGGCCATCGGAGCGAGCACAACGGGCGGATCTACGACAACGCCTCCGACCACCAGCGGCAACTTCATGCGGCCATTGTCCGGCATCGCCGTGACGGCTCAGTTGGACCGCATGCGGAATGCGTGAACCACCGGGTACTGATCCCAGTCGCCCTGATACCCGTTCAACTGCTGCAGATACAAGGTGCGTGTCTGCGAGTCGTATGCCGCGCCCGTGATTCTTCGGACGGCGCCGGTGTCGGCTCCCTGCGCCGCGCCGGTCGCCGGATACGTCACTTTCGCGATCTGGACGGGCCGCACATCCCAGGGCTTGTCGCGACCCCGGGCCACGTCCGCGAGATCGGAGGGGTCGTAGACGTACCAGTAGGGCTCGTAGCCCCCGGTCTGGATTCCGCCGTTCTCGTAGGCGATTCGACCGAGGTTCAGCTCCGCGAAGAAGATCACTCCCTTTCGCCCAGGTTCGTTGATCCAGATCGCCGCACCTTCGATCGAGTCACCCGGCGCCCAGAATCCTCGCCTGCCTTCTGGACTGCGCCCCCAGTACAGCGACGGCTCGACCCAGTAGTTCGTAGGACGCACTGCCCAGTCGTCGGAGCGTTCCACCGCCGCCGGATGCACCAGCAGCGGCAGGGGTTTGAAAACGCCGCCATTTCCCGACGGAGCGTTGATCGCGTACAGGGTTGGCCCCATGCTCCCCTCGCCGATGATCGAGTAGTAGCCACCGAAACCCACGCCGAGGTCCCTGCCACCCAAGTGACGGTCCGCGAACGTCTTCGGGATTGCCAGGGTTCCCCCGCGGACGCGCTGGGCGTGGGTCGCGTTTCCATCGTTGGTTCGCCACGGACCTCGCGCTGAGATCGTTCCCCCGGAGTAGTCGGAGTAGCCGAAGACGTGATCGTTGCTCACGTCCGCGTTGTAGACGTGACCGAAGCTCCAGTAGAGCCGACTCGTCCGGGAATCGAAGAACAGCCCGTGCGTCCAGTTGTCGCCCTCCAGCGGTTCGGCGGCGTTGCCCAGGCGCTTCCGCCCCTGATACACATCGCATGGCTCAGCAATGACGGGAGCCACGGGCCAGCTGCCCGCATCCTTCGACACGCCAGGGAAGCCCGCTTCGAAGATCAGGCCACCGCTGTACACGTGAGTCCCGGAGAAGAAGCGCAATTGGCCATTGACCCTGCGCAGCGCCAATCCGGCGCTGGCGTAGGCGGTGGGCCACCCGCAGGCCTCCGTCGGCATCCTGAACGCCCCCAGATACGCGAAATCCGACCTGCGCAGGACCGTGCGCCCGGACTGCGCCGAGCGAGGAGCGATGACCGGAGAGCGCGCACGCTTACTCCAATCTCCGCGCTTGCCATTGACCACGAGCCTCACTCTCAGCCGAGTTGCCTTGCGTTCCCCACCCACCGATCGCATCACACGCCGCACCCGCTTGGGTATCCAAACCGACACGCGCCTGGCGGCCTCGCGCACTGCCGGGGCTCGCACGTGCTTGCCTGCTCTGTTCGAGAACACGACGCGTACGTCGGCTTCCCGTCCGATCCTGCTGCCGGCCTTGATGATCAGCCGCTCCCCGATCTCGACTCGGCGCGGCCGCACCGAGGCGACTTCGGGGCCATTGGCAGTGCGCGAGCGCGGGTGGATGCCAGACGGGGCTAGTTCCTGTACGTCCGCAGCCGTACCGGGCCCAGCTGCGGCTCCGGCAGCGGCTCCGGCCGCGGCGACAACCACCGCCACTGAAACGACGAACCACTTCATGAACAAGCCATCGGCGCCGGAAACCTCGGCCTCAAGCCGACGTTGGCGAGAAAGGTCGACGTTGTGGTCGGAACCGTGGAGTTGCCCTACTCCGTGGCCTGCGCAGGCACCGCGCTTAGCACGGAAGCCGCGTCGCGAGAAACGCTTCGATACTGGCCAGCGGGATGCGCTCCTGCGACATCGAATCGCGTTCCCGGACCGTAACGGCCTCGTCGGTCAACGTCTCGAAGTCCACGGTGACGCAGTACGGAGTGCCGATCTCGTCCTGGCGACGGTAGCGGCGGCCGATCGCCCCGGCGTCATCGAACTCGACATTCCAACGCGCCCGCAGCGAGGCGGCGAGCTGGCGAGCGCGCGGCGACAACTCCGGGTTCCGAGATAGCGGCAGAATCGCCACCTTCACAGGCGCGATTCGTGGGTCGAACCGCAGTACCGTGCGGCGGTCGGTTCCGCCCTTGGTGTTCGGCGCCTCGTCAACGTCGTAGGCGTCGAGAAGAAACGCCAGAACCGCTCTCGTCAGACCAGCGGCGGGCTCGATCACGTACGGAGTCCAGCGCTCCCCGGTCTCCTGATCGAAGAAGGACAGATCCGTGCCCGAGTGTTCGCTGTGCGTGCGCAGATCGAAGTCCGTACGGTTCGCGATCCCCTCCAGCTCGGCCCACTCGCTGCCCGCGAACTGAAACTTGTACTCCAGGTCCACAGTCCTCTTCGAGTAGTGGGAGAGCTTCTCCGCAGGATGCTCGTACAGGCGCAGGTTCTCCGACTTGATGCCGAGGTCGACATACCAGTCGCGCCGCTCCTGGATCCAATCCTCATGCCACTCCTCATCGGTGCCAGGCTGAACGAAGAACTCCATCTCCATCTGCTCGAACTCGCGCGTCCGGAAGATGAAGTTCCCCGGAGTGATCTCATTGCGGAACGACTTGCCGGTCTGGGCGATACCGAACGGCGGCTTCATCCGGGCGCTTTCGGCCACGTTCTTGTAGTTGACGAAGATCCCCTGCGCGGTTTCCGGCCGCAGGTAATGTACAGACCCCTCCTCCTCGACCGGCCCGATGCTGGTCCGGAGTAGCCCGTTGAAGTCCCGGGGCTCGGTGAAGTCCCCCTTGTTTCCGCAGTTCGGGCACGGGATCTCGTCCAGACCGGAGGCGGGCCGTCCCTTGCGCTCTTCGAACGTCTCCAGAAGCTGGTCGGCACGGTATCGCTTGTGGCATGAGCGGCATTCGGTCAGCGGATCAACGAATTCGGCCACGTGCCCAGAAGCGACCCAGACCTGCGGGGCGAGGATGACCGACGAATCGATCCCCACAACGTCATCACGCCCGCGAACAACCGCCTGCCACCACTGACGACGGATGTTCTCCTTCAGCTCGACTCCGAGCGGCCCGTAGTCCCAGGCGGAGCGAGTCCCTCCGTAGATCTCGCTTGAGGCGAACACGAACCCCCGGCGCTTGCACAGGTTGACGACGGCTTCAACACGATCGACCACGAGATCTCCACTCCGGCTGGTTGTCGGCGGCACTCCGGGGCTGACGGCCGGGTGTCACTCCAGGGTAAGGCAGGGCGCGATCAGCCCGGCCCGCTGCTATCCGCGTCCGCTGCTCTCTCGCTTCGCACAACCGTGCGGCGACCATCCTCGTCGGACTGGAGGATCTCGAACACTCCAGCGCCAGGCGCCGCGAATCCCTCGAGCGGACCCAAAGCGAGCTTCGCCTCAAACCCCCCAAGACCTCGCCTCATCGATCCCGCGTCGACCCAATGGACAGCGACAAGCCACTCCCGCGGATCGTCAGGATTCCTGCCGATCCAGCCCCCAGAGAAGCCAGCACTCCCGGCCACGGCATCCAGAACCGCGGTCAAACGCGGCCGCCACTCAGGCTCTCCCAGAACGGCCGCATCCGGCTGCCGGTAGCGCAAGAGGGTGATCACCAGGCCATCATGCCTGTTCCCAGACTCGGCGCCGACTGGGTAGCACCGCTCTGTGGGTATCCCGAGCACTCGCCGCCGCTCACGACAGAAGCGGCCGCTACCGAAAGAAACGCCCGTTGTATCGGGCGCGTCTGTACCCTAACGGTCGCGTTTGTCAGGAACGGCCGCAAACGCAGCGGGGGCAAGGCGCCGAGCGCAGGGCATCGGCGACGGCGGATGGGGTCGGCCTCACCAGGTCGCGGTCCAGCTTTGGCGAATTCCCTCGCATGGGGGACGATGGGTCACAAGCCACCGGAGGAGCTTCAGTGTCCCAATCCCGCAAGAAGAGCCGCAAGCGTCAGTCCGTCAGTGGTCGCAACCGTGGCCCAGCGCGCGTCTCTGCCTCAAGCGCCACGAAGACGGTGCGCCGCCCGCAGGCTGTCATTCCCCAGCGCCAGTCACACGCTCGCAAGCGGCTGGAGCGTGCGAGCGCGCCGATGCTCATCCGGCTGCACGCGACTCCGCGCTGGCTTCTGGGGGTCTTGCTCGGGCTGATGCTCCTGGCCGGGCTGGGCCTGAGCGAATCCTGGTCCCCACTCGCTGGATTCCTTCTGGCCGTGATCGGGTCATTCGTGGCGTGGCTGTCAGCACTGGCCTGGCCCGTCCTCACTCCTGGTTCACGAGTTGCCCGGGTTGCCGTTGTCGCCGCGATACTCGGAATCTCCGTGCTCAAGTTCATGGGCCAGTTCTGACCTGACCAGGATGCGGCTCCCGCATCCGAGGAGCGGTCGGTGCCCAGAACCCAGTAGAACCAATCGGCCACTGACGATACTATCGGTGCGTGACGATTCTGAGCCAAGGTGACAGGACTCCCGCGAGGGACGCGATGTCCAATTCAGCGGCCGTCGCGCTGTTCCGGTCCCTGGGAGACCCGGCCCGACTGGCGATCATCCAGCGCCTCGCGGACAACGGCCCCATGCGCGTAACCGATCTCGTTTCGCAGCTTGGCCTGGCGCAATCCACCGTTTCAGCGCATCTGGCGTGCTTGCGCGAATGTGGGTTGGTCGACGCCCAGCCAATGGGGCGAGCGTCTGTGCACTCGCTGACCCGTCCCGAGCTACCCGCCCTACTGCATGCCGCCGAGCAGCTGCTAGCCGAGACCGGCTACGCGGTCGATCTGTGCGGAACGTCCGGCTCGGACGCACGCGGACGATGAGCTCCGAGGCACACCCGGCGGCGAAGGGAGCGGCCGCGCGCCGGGCAGTGCGCTACGTCCGGGCGACGATCGCCTACAACGTGATCGAGGGCGTGATCGCGGTCCTCTTCGGTGTGGCGGCAGGGGCCGTGTCGTTGATCGGATTCGGGGTCGACTCCGTGATCGAGGTGGCCGCCGGCGCCGTCGTGCTCACTAGGCTGGTTGCTGAGATCCGAGGCGGGCATCCGGACGAAGCCAAGGAACGGCGCGCGCTGAAGTTCGTCGCTCTGACGTTCTTCGCGCTGGCCGGCTACGTAGCCGTCGAAGGAACGCGGGAGCTGCTCGCTGGCGACAAGCCTGACACCAGCTGGGTCGGCATCGCGCTGACCGGCGCATCGATCATCGTCATGCCGTGGCTCGCTCACGCCAAGCGCAAGGCAGGCCTGGAAATGAACTCGCACCTCGTTGTCGCCGAGGCCGCCGAGACCCGGCTCTGCGCGTTGCTGAGCGTGTCGACGTTCGTCGGCCTGCTCACCTACGCCGCGTTCGGATGGATCTGGCTCGACCCCGCCGCCGGTTTCGTCATCGCGGCATTCGCGGTCATGGAGGGCCGGGAAGCCTGGGGAGGGGAGCTCGTCTGCTGCGACGAGGACTGAGCCGCCCTCCTCAACAAGCCAGGAACCTTCCTCGATGCGTCAAAGTTTCGCGCGCCGACACGAAGGTGAAACAGTCGCGCAACGAACCCGGCGGAAGCTAGGCGCATGGCCGCACGCGAGTCGCCGCGTCGACGGAACGCCCCTGCCTCTGCGGGAAGACGCGCCACACAGCGGCTCGTGATCGTCGGCGGAGGTATGGCAGGGCACAGGGTCGCCCAGGCCATGCGTGATCGGAGGTGGCCTGCTGGGCCTGGAAGCCGCCGGGGCGCTGCTCGCCCTGGGCCTGCGGGTCACAGTCATCGAGTTCGCTGAGCGTCTGATGGCGACGCAAGTCGACGCTGGCGGCGGCGAGGCACTGCGCCGGTTGATCACTGCCCTCGGTGTCGAGATCCGTACCGGCGTGGCCGCTGATCGAATCGACTCGAACTCAAGGGGTCGAGTTCGCTCGGTCACGCTGTCGGACGGTACTTCCTTGCCCGCTGGGGTGGTCATCTTCGCCACTGGAGTGCGCCCGCGCGATGACGTCGCGCGCAACTCGGGTCTGCGGATCGGTGAGCGGGGAGGGATCGTCATCGACTCCGCGTGCCGGACAAGTGACCCGAGCATCTATGCCGTGGGCGAGTGCGCGAGTTGGCAGCAGCAGTGTTTCGGTCTCCTCGCGCCAGCCAACACGATGGCCGAGGTGGCTGTCGACCAGATGCTGGGGGGACACAACGAACTCGATGAGATCGACACGTCAACCAAGCTCAAGCTGGTCGGCGTCGACGTCGCGAGCTTCGGCGACGCCTTCGCCGAAGTTCACGGGTCGCTCGAGGTGGTTCTCGCGGATCCAGTGGCTGGCATCTACCGCAAGCTGGTCCTGTCTGATGACGCCCAGAATCTGCTCGGCGGGATCCTGGTCGGCAACGCAAACGACTACGCGGTGCTGCGGGCTCAAGTAGGTGCCAAGCTCACAGCTAGCCCCATTGAGCTGGTCACGGGGAGTGCCGACGTGGACGGCGCTCTCGGCGACTCCGCCATCATCTGCACATGCCACAACGTCTCAGCCGGTCAGCTCCGACAGGCGGTACGTGACGGCCACCATGACCTGGCAGCCCTGAAAGCCTCAACCCGGGCGGGGACAGGGTGCGGATCGTGCCTCCCGCTCGCCAAGCGAATCCTGAACAACGAGATGGAGGCGGCCGGGCTGACCGTGTCGCGCGCCATGTGCGAGCACTTCGCGATGCCGCGGGCTGAGCTGTTCGACATGGTGCGCATTCACGGACACGCGACCTTCACCGAAATCATCACAATGCACGGCACGGGCCGGGGCTGCGACATCTGCAAGCCGGTCTGCGCGTCGATCCTGTCGAGTCTCGGGCGCGGCCATGTCCTGGACGGAGAGAACGCCGCGCTGCAGGACACGAATGACTTCGTGATGGCCAACATCCAGAAGGACGGCACCTACTCCGTCGTCCCCCGGATTCCCGGAGGTGAGATCACGCCCGCGAAGCTGCGCGTGATCGCGGATGTCGCCGCGCAGTTCGACCTGTATACCAAGATCACCGGAGGCCAGAGGATCGACGTGTTCGGAGCACGGATCGAGCAGCTTCCACTCATCTGGAAGCGGCTGGTTGACTCCGGATTCGAATCGGGCCATGCCTACGGCAAGGCGGTGCGCACGGTCAAGTCCTGCGTCGGATCGACGTGGTGCCGCTTCGGAATACGGGACTCAGCCGGAATGGCCACTGCCCTTGAACTCAGATACCGGGGCCTGCGCGCCCCGCACAAGGTGAAACTCGCGGTGTCGGGCTGCGCCCGCGAATGCGCCGAAGCCAGGAGCAAGGACGTTGGAGTCATCGCTTCCGACCGCGGGTGGAACCTCTACGTCTGCGGGAATGGAGGCAACACACCCCGACACGCCCAACTCCTCGCCGAGGATCTCGACGACGAAACGCTTGTCCGTCTCATCGACCGGTTCCTGATGTTCTACGTGCGCACCGCCGACCGTCTGCAACGCACGGCTGCCTGGCTTGAGGATTTGGACGGCGGAATCCACTACCTGCGCCGGGTCATCATCGATGACACTTCCGGCGTCTGCGCGGACCTCGAAGCAGCGATGATGCAGCACGTTGACACCTACGTCGACGAGTGGCGGGCGACGCTGGCCGATCCTCACAAGCTGGCGTTCTTCACCTCATTCATCAATGAACCGGACACTCCGGACCCAGACCTTCGCTACGCGCTGCGGCGGCAGCAGAAGCATCCAGCCGAGGCGTGAAGGGAACCATCGTGGATGAGATGACAAGGGAGCGCGAAGAAGCGTGGATTCCTGTGTGCCGCGCAGCCCTGCTTGCGGTCGAGCGCGGAGTTGCAGTCATGCTCGGAGGGAGGCAGCTCGCGATCTTCCGCATGAGCGGGGGTCAGGTCTTCGCCGTGGGCAACCGGGACCCGTACAGCGGCGCGAACGTGATGTCTCGCGGAATCGTTGGAACCAGCGGCGCGCTCACGACTGTGACCTCCCCCATGCACAAACAGGTCTTCGACCTGCGCTCAGGTCGGGCACTTCTGGACCCCGATGTGTGCCTGGGAAGCTACGCCACCAGGGATGTCGCCGGGATCATCGAGATCCGGCTGGACGGATCACCCGCTGGATGCCCCCTATGAAAAGGCTGCGTAGCGCGACGCCACCACGATCGACAGGCGGTTCACCATTCGGCGCGTCTTGGCGCGTGGAACCGCTGGCGGACCGGATGGCCAGTCCTTCTGCCGGAAGAACTCGGTGAAGGCGAGCGCTCTGCCGGTCCGCCGAACGACTGTGTAGATGAGCAGATTCTGCCCACCCTCACCGTCATACAATCCCGCCATCGCCGTCGACATGCCGATGCCCCGTCTGCCGTAGAGCGAACCCAGGCGAGTGTTGGTCTGGGTGATCGTGAAACCCCCCGACTCGATCAAGCCCGGGCAGGCAGCCAGCTTGGCCTTGATCGCGCGCATGCCCCGCCGCGCCTTCGCCCTCGAGCCGTACTCAGCTACCAAGGACGAGATGCCCTCCGGGCGCCGCAGACCCGCGTTGATCGCCGAGGTAGCCTGCCTCCGAGGCAGCTTCAAGCTGAGTAACCTGCTGGGACTCTTCCCGCAGATCAGCTTCCGTGGACTCCGGTCCGCGCCGGTCGCGGGCCCTGGGGCTCTCGCGGTCTTCGCTTTGGGGAACCACGGCAGAACATCAGTCCTGTGCACCACGGTTCCAGCCAAGGTCCTCAGGGAAATGCTCGATTCCGCCTGAGCTGGCAGTTGAAGCAACGAGAAGACGAGTCCACCAACAGTGACCGCAAGTACGACGGACCTAGACTTCACCGGCACCCCCCGTTGTCGAAGCACGCGTTGATTGTACGTGCCGCGATGACTCAGCCAGAAATCCGCAGCTTCAGGCCCTGATACCAGCACTCGCCTACAGCATCAGGACCGTCATCTAGGAGCTTGCCTACGTAACTGCGTTGTACCGCGAAGCGACAAGGACCGACAGGTACTCCGTGGCACTGCGCGCCTTCGCGGGCACAGCAGCGGGCGGACCCGCGGCCCAGGCCTTCATGCGCGAGAACCGGGTGAAGGCGAGCCCACGACCCGTCCGCCGAACAGCCACGTACGTAATCGAGTCCGGCCCGGTACCCACATTGTCGATCGTGGTGTAGATGCCGATTCCCTGGCCGTGGTAGACCGACCCCAAGCCCGCGTTGCCCTGAGTGATTGTGGCCTCCCCGGCCAGCGCGATCACGGCGGGGCAGCTAGCCAGCTTGGCCCTGACCGCCTGCATCCTCTCCTTGGCCTTGGCCTTGGTCTTGTACTGGACAATCAGCGACAACATGCCCCGAGTGTCGGGAGCGCCCATCCTCATGTCCGACCAGGCCTGGCGCTTCGGCAGCTTGTTCAGGCTCAGGATCTTGTCAGATGTCTTGAAGCAGATCCCTTGTGATTCGATCCGGTCTTCTCCGGTACCCGGCCCTGGAGCCCTAACGGTCTTGGTCTTGGGGAACCAGGGCAGAAGGTCCGATTTCTTCACGACGGTCCCGGCCAGAGTCGTGGGCGAGACACTCGACTCCGCCCCCGCCGGCAATGCCATCAACGACACCGCCAGACCACTAGCGGCAGAGACCGCGAGCACAGCTGTACGACGTTTCATTATTCCTCCTTGATTGAAGACCCCTACTTGACTGCGTCGTACCGAGACGCGACCACAACCGACAGGTACTCCGTGGCACTTCGCGCCTTCGCGGGCACAGTGGTGGGCGGACCGGCGGCCCACGTATTCACATATGTGAACCACGTGAAGGCGAGCGCGCGGCCCATACGCCGGATGACGAGATACTCGATCGACTCTTGCGGATCGTCGCCGCCCATGTCAAGAGACGCGTATATGCCGATCCCCTTGCCCCCGTAGACCGAACCCAATCCGACTGCGGACTGAGTGATCGTCGAATCGACCGTCGCGATCACGGGGGGGCAGCTAGCCAGCTTGGCCCTGACCGCCTGCATCCTCTCCTTCGCCTTGGCCTTGCTCTTGTACTGGGCCATCAGCGACAACATTCCCCGGGTCCCGAGGCGGTTGGTGAACATCTCCGACCAAGCCTGGCGCTTCGGCAGCTTCTTCAGGTTCAGGGCCTTGTCAGCGGTCTTGAAGCAGATCTCCTGAGTACGGATGCGTTCATCACCGGTACCCGGCCCTGGAGCCCTGACGGTCTTGGTCTTGGGGAACCAGGGCAGAAGGTCCGATTTCTTCACGACGGTCCCGGCCAAGGCCGTGGGCGAGACGGTCGGTTCCGCTACCGCCGGCAACGCCATCAATGACACCGCGAGACCACTGGCGGCAGAGACCGCGAGCACAGCTGTACGACGTTTCATTATTCCTCCGAAATCGAAGAAGAGCTCGACCAATCGCAGCCTAGCCACAAGCGGGCAGGGATTCTACGTATGGACCGCATCGGCGATTCCGTTAGTCCCAGCAGTCGGCCAGGCGTCGTCGGGTCTCGGGCAGATCCTGCGGCAGGACCTTCGTGCGGGCCACTAGGGGCATGAAGTTCGAGTCGCCCAGCCAGCGCGGTATCACGTGTTGATGCAGATGGGCCGCGATCCCGGCGCCGGAGATGGGGCCCTGGTTCATTCCTATGTTGAATCCGTCCGGAGCCATCGCCCTGCGCAGCGCCACGATGGATTTCTGGACCAGCGAGGCCAGCTCTGCCGCTTCGACCGAAGTCAGGTCGATGTAGTCGGCTACATGCCTGTAGGTGCAAACCAACAGGTGACCGGTGTTGTAGGGGTAGAGATTGAGCACCGCGTACGCGGTCGCCCCGCGCGCGACGATCAGGCCTTCGGCGTCGTCAAGTCCGGGGACGCGGCAGAAGGGGCATTCATCCCCCGCCTCGTCGTTGGGCGGTTTCCCCTCGCCCTGGATGTACTCCATGCGATGCGGAGTCCAGAGCCGTTCCATCCCGTCGCTCATCAGCGCCTCCGCCACCGGATCCCGGTGCGGCACTTCCGGGTCTTCCTCGGCCAAGTGGACTCCCAAGGCTCAAACGGCGCGGCGGTGTTCTGACACAGCGTCGGCTATTTCGGCGACTGCTTCCGGGATAGGTACCCCGTTCTTCTGATCGCCGCTTCGGTACCTGAAGGACACGGCAACGGCGGCCACATCATCATCCCCCGCGAGCAACATGTACGGCACCTTCTGGCGCTGGGCATTGCGGATCTTCTTCTGCATGCGGTCCGAGCCGTCGTCCACCTCGACGCGAACCCCAAGCCCCCGCAGCCGTGACGCGACTTCTTCCAGGTGCCGCACATGCTGGTCGGCGATGGGAATACAGACGACCTGAACTGGCGCCAGCCACGCGGGGAAGGCACCCGCGTAGTGCTCAAGGAGCACGGCGAAGAACCGTTCCATCGATCCGAAAAGCGCCCGGTGGATCATCACCGGCTGTTGCCGGGACCCGTCAGCGGCCGTGTACTCCAGATCGAACCGCAGTGGCAACTGGAAGTCGACCTGGATGGTCGACATCTGCCAGGTCCGCCCGATCGCGTCCTTGGTCTGGACGCTGATCTTCGGGCCGTAGAACGCGGCGCCTCCTTCGTCCATGACGAGTTCGAGGCCCTGCCGTTCCCCTGCCTCACGCAGGTACTGGGTGGCCTCGGCCCAGTCAGCCTCACTTCCGACGCTCTTGTCCGGATCCCGGGTGGACAGCTCCAGGTAGAAGTCCGCGAGCCCGAAGTCGCGCAGCAGATCGAGTACGAACTCCAGCAGGGAGTCCAGCTCGGCGTGCATCTGCTCTTTCGTGCAGTAGATGTGCGCGTCGTCCTGTGTGAAGCCCCGTGCCCGGGTAAGACCCTGCACCACGCCCGACTTCTCGTACCGGTAGACGGTCCCGAACTCGAACAGTCGCAGCGGCAATTCGCGGTACGAACGGCCCCTGGACCGGTAGATCAGGTTGTGCATCGGGCAGTTCATCGGCTTCAGGTAGTACTGCTGCGGAGCTCGCTTGACATGGCCGTCGGCGGCGTATTCGGCGTCCAATTCCATCGGCGGATACATGCTCTCCCGGTACCACTGAAGGTGTCCGGAGAGGTTGAACAGCTCCGCCTTCGACAGGTGGGGCGTCGTGACAAACTCGTAGCCGCCCTCCTGGTGACGCTTGCGCGAGTAGTCCTCCATGACGCGCCGAACAACACCGCCCTTGGGATGGAAAACGGGCAGCCCGGACCCAACCTCCTCAGGGAAGGAGAACAGGTCGAGTTCCGCGCCGAGGCGGCGGTGGTCCCGCCGGGCGGCCTCCTCCAAGAAGGTCTCGTAGGCGCGAAGCTGCGCCTTGTCCGGCCAAGCTGTGCCGTAGATGCGCTGCAGTTGCTCGTTGCTATCGTCTCCCAGCCAGTAGGCGGCTGACGACCGCATCAGCTTCACTGCGTTGGAGGGGATGTGGCGCGTGGTCGGCACGTGAGGTCCGCGGCACATGTCGCCCCAAGTCCGCTCTCCCGTGCGCGGGTCGATGCTGTCGTAGACGGTCAGGTCCTTGCCGCCAGTCTCGGCGCCGAGGTCGGCTGCTTCCTCCGCTCCTCCCTCGCGGCCGATCAGCCAAAGCTTGAAGGGCTCATCGGCGAACTCGTTCCGGGCTTCGTCTTCGGTCAACACCCTGCGGCCGAACTTCTGGCCGGACTTCAGGATCTGCACCGTGCGTGCCTGAATCTTCGCCAGATCCTCGGCTGTGAATGGTTGCGAAACTCGGAAGTCGTAGTAGAAGCCGTCCCTGATCGGAGGACCGAAGCCCAGCTTGGCCTCTGGATGCAGCTCCTGGACAGCCTGGGCCAGGACGTGCGCGACCGAGTGGCGCAGAACATGCAGCCCATCCGGGGAGTCGACGCGAACCATCTCGACGGTGTCACCGGGCGCCAAGACGTGATCGAGGTCGACAAGCTCGCCATTCACTCTGGCAACCACGACGGCACGGTCGTTGCCAGCTAGGTCCGCCGCGCGTCCATCCTCGGGCAACGCGACATCCTGCCCGTCGCACTGGACCTGCATCTGGGACAACTCTGCCTCCGGTCTCACGCACCCTCGCCGACGCATAGCGCCAGGTTCTCATCGTATTGGCACGCAGCCGGTGGGTCAGCCACCCGACTCCAGGCGAAGCAGAACGCTCGACAAGACATCCAACCCCTCGGTCAGGAGGTCCTCGCCGATGATCAAGGGCGGAAGCAGGCGTATGACGTTGCCCCATGTCCCAGCCATCAGCAAGACCACGCCCTCGGCTGTGCAAGCGTCGACGACTCGCTTGGTCAGGGCGTGAAGCGGTTCCAACGAATCCCGGTTCGCCAATTCGATCGCCATCATCGCGCCCCGGCCCCGGACATCCACGATGCTCCGGCTCTCCCGGGCCAGGGCCTCCAACCGTGGCCTGCAGACCACTTCGATCCTGCGGGCGCGCCCAGCCAGGTCCAGGTCGGACATCATCTTGATCGCTGCCACACCGGCAGCGCAGGCCACCGGGCTGCCACCGAATGTCCCGCCCAAGCCCCCCGTGTGCACTGAATCCATAACGTCGGCGCGGCCCGTTACAGCCGACACCGGAAGGCCCCCGGCTATGCCCTTGGCGAGCGCCATCAGATCAGGCTCCACGCCTTCGGCTGCGCACGCGAACCAATCCCCCGTCCGGCAGAAGCCCGTCTGGATCTCATCGGCGACCAGCAGGACTCCGTGCGCCCTCGCCCACGCGGCCAGCGCCGGTAGGAAACCCGGTGCCGGAACGATGAACCCACCCTCGCCCAGGATCGGCTCGAACACGACGGCCGCCACCTGGTCGGCGCCAACCAGGGACTCGATCAGCCCGATCGCGCGAGCGGCCGCCTGTTCCCCGTCCAGACCGTCGCGGAGCGGATACGAGCCAGGGACTCGGTACACCTCGGGGGCGAACGGCCCGAAACCGCGCTTGAACGGCATGCTCTTAGCGGTCATCGCCATCGTCAGATTCGTGCGGCCGTGGTAAGCGTTGTCGAACACGACCACCGCGTCGCGCCTGGTGAATGACCGCGCGACCTTGACCGCGTTCTCAACCGCCTCGGCGCCGGAGTTGAACAGAGCCGAGCGCTTCTCGAACTCCCCGGGCGTGATCCTGTTCAGGTCTTCGCACAGGTCGACGTAGGACTCGTAGCCGGTGATCATGAAGCTCGTATGCGTGATCTTCGCGGCCTGCTCGGCAACAGCCTCCACGACAGGCGGCGCCGCGTTGCCGACGTTGGTGACCGCTATCCCGGATGCAAGATCGATCAGGTGATTGCCGTCGAGGTCGACCAGGATTCCGCCGCCGGCCCGTTCGATGAACACCGGATGGGCAGCGACAACAGCGCTCGTGACCGCTAGCTTGCGGCGAGCCATCAGGCGCAACGACTCCGGGCCCGGGATCGGGGTAACCAAGCGGCGGGACTGCTCAATGTCGGCGCTTGCGCTCTGATGAGGTCGAGAGGCCATGAGGCATGTTGGCACGCCGGTGTCCGTGATCGCGCCCGCGTTCGCAGATCGATCGCAATCCGTGCAACCGATGCCCTGCGTTCACCTGCTCCTGAGCCTAGCCGCAAGCTAACTCTGAGCTACTGAGCGCGTTGACTCATCCCAGATGCCCGCGTAGGTGGGGTCGTTGCCTCATTTGGAAGTGCCCGCGTAGAGCGTGTCTTCGAGGTCGGCTTACCTGGGGTCGGGCCACCCTCAGACATGGGATTGAACATGAGTCAGCGCAAGG
>JAUYJT010000079.1 GCA_030700225.1 Candidatus Nanopelagicales bacterium
TCACCGTTCACGCGGTCAGTGCTCGACGCAGACTCGACCGGCTCACCGCGATCGGCGCCGACGTTTGGCTTGAGGAAGGCCGCTGCATGTGGCGTGGGGATCTAACCAGGGCACAACTCGACTGCCTCGCCGCGCTCAACCTCAACCTCGGGGGCACGGAAAGCCGCGAAAAGTAGGCGCAACGCGACCACAAGCCCCACGAGAACGCGCCAAGTGTCGGATACACTGTAGGTGAGCATGACATTCATGTTCACCTACACAAGCGAATAAAGGAGACCCCCCATGGCAGCCAAGCCCAACATCCCCGCGCAGCTAGCGACCCCGCCGAGTATTCACGGTGCGCCGCACGTCCTGCCACTCAAGTCCGCTTACGCGGCCATCCACCAAACCAGCCCCAAACTCTTGCCCGATGAAGCCGTGGCGATCGCCCACCGCGCCGCCAACTTCGCCGCACTCCGGCCACAGCCCCGCGCACACCTCGACGCCGCGAAAACACAATGGCGCGCCGACGTGCGCGAAGCCGTAGAGAACGGCAGCACGGAACTCCCATCCCTCGCGGACCTCGCCCAAGGCATCGCCGAGGAAGCCGCCGCGACGCAAATCAACGACCTCCTCAGCCGCGAATGGATCGCCGTAATCGTGCCCATGGGGGCGGTCCTGGCCGAACACGGCGACGCGATCACCGAAGGCATGCGCCCCGCCCACGACGCGGCGTGGGAAGCGTTCCAGCTGCACGTCGAACGTCTCACCGACTACAAGAACGAGGGCGCTGTGCTGCGAGCCGGCACCGAAGCCGCTGCCGCCTTCGGTGACGCCGGGGCCGCGTCCGCCGCGCTCTCGGCCACGAGACACGCCCGCCTGAAACTCAACGAACTGAAGGGCTACCGAGCCCGAGCGCGAGACGAGCTGCTCGTGTTCCGCACCGCACCACGCACCAAACCAACAGGCACGCGCCTCCCCGGCGACAGCCTGCAACGCTGGCGCGCCATCATCGCGGACTGGGGCAAGGCTGGACCATACTTGGCCACCCGAAGCGAAGCCGAGGCCGCCCACATCGCGGCGAGCGGAACCCAGCGGGGCGCGGCATGAACCCCGACGACCTCATCCGGCGCAAGCATCGCAACCGCGCGCGCACGTTCACCGACGCCGAGACCCTGGTTTGCGTCTGAGTTAGCGATAGAGAATTCGGATTTGATTACGCCTCATTTGGTGGGTACTGTAGATCACGATGGAGGTCCCACTGTCATGAAGTTTTCACCGGCGGGAAAGAAGTTTCTGGCGCCGTCCGAGAAGTACGATATCTGGTTTCAGCTGATTCGTGGGGAGGTTACGGTCGCCGAGGCGGCGGCGGTCCAGGGGGTGGATCGGTCGGTGATCGTGCGGATCAAGCGAGTGGCCCAGGAAGGAGCCTTGGCGGCTTTGGCCGCGTCGCGGCCCGGGCCCGGGGACCGCCGTCGAGATGTCGAGCTGGCGGCGGCGAGGGCCGAGGTTTCCCGGCTTGGGGAGGCGATCAAGGAACTGGCGGTGAAGCTGGCGTTGGCCGAGGGAAAAGGACACTGGGGTTAGGTGGCCCGATCCCGGTTCGTGTCGATGCGGCCACGAAAGCTGCGCTTTTGGACTTGGTCGACCACGCGGTCGACCAGGGGTGGACGGTGACCGCGTGTCTGGACTATCTGGGGCTGCCGCCGGCCCGCTACTACCGTTGGGCGGTTCGGGCGGCCGTGGACAGGCTGGACGACCTGCCCGTGGGCGGGCACCCGGTCCACGGGCTGCTGCCCGACGAAGTCGAGGCGATCATCGACGTGTTCGAGCAGTGGTCCGACGTTGACCGCTCCCACCGCAAACTGGCCCACCGCGGCTCGTATGAGGGCAGGTTCTGGGCTTCACCGGCCACGGTGCGCCGCGTGCTGTCATTGTCAGGTAAGCGTTTCCGCTCCCTGCCCCGTCCGGCACGGGGACACAAGAGGCCGTTCCCGAACTGGTTGACTTACCGGCCGAACCAGGTGTGGATCCACGACACAACCCACTTCACCCGAGCCGAGATGGCCGTGCTGATCATCATGGATCTGGTGTCAAGGAAATGGATCTCAACAGTCGTGTCCGCCCAGGAGACGTCGGTGCAGGTCGAGCTGGGGTTCACCATGGCACTGCGGGCTGAGGGGATCGACGACGTTCTCGCGGCACGCCAAGCCGACATGGACTCCGGGTGGCACGGCCCCCACCTGCCCGTGCTGCTGGCCA
This sequence comes from Candidatus Nanopelagicales bacterium, assembly GCA_030700225.1. Taxonomy (NCBI): domain Bacteria; kingdom Bacillati; phylum Actinomycetota; class Actinomycetes; order Candidatus Nanopelagicales; species Candidatus Nanopelagicales bacterium. Next base: position 2,242 of record JAUYJT010000079.1, read on the forward strand.
TGAGCGACAACGGACCCCAGATGCGGTCCGGGGACACCGCCGAATTCATGGCCCTGTGCTCGATCGTCCAGCACTTCGGCCGACCCGGCACACCCAAAGACCAAGCCTGGATCGAATCGTTCAACGGTCACCTGAAAGGCGAGCACCCCCACCTCACCAAGATCGCCGACCCGGCTACCCTACGCGCCGAACTGGACATCATCCAGGTCCACTACAACACCGTGCGCCTGCACGAAGGCATCGGCTACGTCACACCCGACGACGAGCACACCGGCCGTGGCGAGGCCATCAGAGCCGCCCGCCGCGACGGGCTTCAAGCCGCACGCCGACGCCGACTTGCAACGCACCGCTCCGCACGTCAAACTGGAAACCCAACCGCCCCCGAATGATGCGTAATACAAACCGCGATTTGTCGCATTAAGTCAGACACACCTCACCGACGCCGAGACCCCGGCAGCCCAAGCGATCGAAGCCTTCCTACGGGCCCGCGCTCAGCGCCTCGACAGGCTCTCCGATGTGCGGAGCGACACCGGCACCGACCCCGACGAAGCACTCCGCAGATGCCTGGCTAGGCGACGATGAGCGCCACCGCGACCGTGCCCCCCCCCACGGGGGAGGGGGATGACCCCCCAGCGGCCTTTCCCCCCCTACGGGACGACTCAGCGTCTGACATTCCGGGGGATACGCCTTTAGGGTTTCGCTGGCGGCGGTCACGATGACGAACGCCGCGAACGTCGAACCCCCCGACACGGTCGCGGGCCCGTACTCTCGGCCACAGCCAGCACCCCGGGGTCTCGGATCGGCGGGACGCAAACTGTGGCGGGCCATCGCTGGAATGTGGGAACTTGACGCGCGCGAAGTGGAGATCCTGGCGCAGGCTTGCCGAACCGCTGACTTGATCGGCGACCTCGAACGGGTGCGCGCGGCTGACGGGATGATTGTGCCGGGGTCTACGGGTATCCCGAGGTTGTCGGCCGTTGTGGGCGAGTTGCGGCAGCAGCGCTCCGTGCTGAACCAGTTGCTGAACAGCCTGAGCCTGCCACTAGACCTGTCCACGGCGCCGGGCCGTCAGTCCCGGCGGCATCAGCTCTCGGTTGAGAAACGTTGGCGTCGTGGGCAGGCTTAGACCGCTGACCGCGGAGGGAGTATTGCCGGAGCGGTTCCGCCGCTGCGATCACCGTTTCTGGGCTCGCGCGTCGCCGCTGCCGGGTGAAGATCCGGCGGCCTGGTGGTTGCGTGACTTGGGTTCACCGGATGGCTTGGACGCGTTGGCGGTGTTCATGCGGTGGTCGGACGCTCGACGGCGGTGGGCTTGCGGCCATGGTGGGGCTTGTCTGCGCGTGGAGTGTGAGGCTAGGTGGCGTCTGATTGACGACGCGGACGCTAGGCCGCTGGTTCACGCGCGGTGACCCGTGGGGGTATGTGGTCGCGGCGAACATCGACCGGCGTCACCTGTCGGCGTCACAGCGCGCGATGCTCGCGCTCAAGTTGCTGCCTCATCTGGAGGCGGAAGCGGCGGCGAGGAAGGCGCGGAGTAACAGCGACAACCCACGGCGTAAGGTTTCGTGTGGGCCACGTGGCCCACACGAAGATTCCCCTAAACCGTCGAAGCGTGCGGCGGCCGCAGTTGTCGGATCGTCAACACGCGGCGAAGACCGGGGTCAGCGACAAGACGGCTGGCGCGGTCCGATCGGACCTAGCAGTACGTGCGGAAATTCCGCACGTACCAGAACGCGCCGAGTCTCGCGCCCAGGTAGCGGCGCGGCGTGAAGCGTGTCGATGTAGCGGCGAGGCGCGAGGCCGTCGCGAAACTCACCGCCGAGGGTCGCCGAGGAGGCTCGGCGGTCGCTCGCGTTGGGGAAGTCGACGCGCGCCGTCGCCAAAGAGCTCGGAGTAAGCGACATGACTGTGCGCCGCGACGCGGATTCCGGAGGTGCGACAAATGTCGCACCTCCGGAATCTTCCCCGACCTCGCCGAGCGAGTCCTCGCCGGTGGGGGTAGTTGAAACCGAAACCATCTACCGCCTGTCTACCGGACCTGGCGCTACAGGCCGTTGCGGGCGGGGTGGGACTAACCCGCCGGGGGCTATTCTGAGCGTGAAACGCTCCTAGACGGTACTCATTGGCAGTGTTCGACACGCCGTTTGTGGGGGTTCAAGTCCCCCCTCGGACACTTGGCGATCATGGTCGGATCGGAATCGGTTCTTTGCGCCGGAGGCCGAGCCCAAAGGCAGCGAGGGTTCCCGCACACAAGCGCAGTCAAAGGGCTTCCGGGTTTGCGTGAACTTCGTCCGAGGGCAGGCCGCAGCCCGCGGCGAGCGATCTACCGACGGGTGGGCAGCGTGTTCATTATTGCTGCTGTCGGACCGGAGGCCCAGCACGACAAGCGAAGATTCGAGCAAGCGGCGAGGCATTCCTTAGCAAGGCTTGCCGAACTGGAGGAGGACTGAGATGACGAAACTATCCGATCTGCGCAACGCAGGCGAGATTCGCGCCGAGGATCTGACCGACGCGCAAGTCCGAGCCGAGAACAACCGGACATCGGTCGCACACGCCGTCGCTATGCGTGTACTCAAATACCGGACCGACAACGGCCTCTCGCAATCAGCACTGGCGCAGCAACTGGGACTTCAGCAGCCAGCAATCGCGCGGATAGAAGCAGGCGATCACGAACCCACTTTCACAACTCTTGAGCGCCTGGCTCGGGGGCTGGGAATCGAGTTCCACATAGACATCACTGGCACGGCTTCCGAACTGCGCGAAACAGCCTGACAGATAGGGCCACTCACGACGGCGACAAGTACTGTCACTGCCATGCAACCCCGTGAAAACGGGATGCATCCCGCGACCGAGTATCCCTACACCCCTCGGACACATCGCGATCATGGTATCACCCTGATACCGTCTTGGTATGGCTATGACATTGCGCTTGACCGAGGCGGAGACCCAGTCCTTGCGGCAGCAGGCGGAACTTGAGCACCGTTCCATGCACGAAGTGGCGCGGCTGGCGGTGATCGACCGCATCACGAAGACCAAGCGCGCGACGCAGCTGCGCCAGATGACTCGCGAGGTCATGGACCGCGATCCCGATGCGCTGCGCTTGCTCGCGGAATGACCGACTACTTGAGCACAGAGGACGCTCTGATCATCGCTGAGGAGATGGGCCTCGTTGTGCGCGATCCCGGCTTGCTCGCCGGGGCTGTGGCCCGTCCGGCAGCTGCGGCGTTCGGTGCCGAAGCGTACGACACGCTGGACCAGAAAGTGGCGGCACTCATAGAAGGAATCAACCGCGGTCATCCACTGGTCGATGGCGACAAACGACTGAGTTGGGTCTGCGCCGTGGTTTTCGCGCGCCTCAACAAGGCGGAACTGAGCGCGGGGCAGCCGGAAATCGACGGCGTGATTCGACAGATAGCCGAGGCGGATCTCAGCTTGGACCAACTCACGAACTGGGTGCGAGATCACCTCCTGTTGAGCTAGAAGCCGACCTCGGGCGGTAGCGTCGCCCCGTACCCCAAAGGACGCCGCCGACGGCATCTGGCAGCCACGGAGGACCCATGACCCACCACTCCCAGGGCGAGCCCGCGCTCACGCTCGAGGCATTGCGTACCGACATCGAATCCGGCGCGATCGACACGGTCATCGTCGCGATGACGGATATGCAGGGTCGCCTGGTGGGCAAGCGGGTGCACGGTCCCTTCTTCCTCGACCATGTGCTCGCCCACGGCACCGACGGGTGCAACTACCTGCTGGCTGTGGATGTGGACATGAACACCGTCGACGGCTACGCGATGTCGTCGTGGAGCCGAGGCTACGGCGACTTCGCGATGCGCCCGGATCTGTCCACTCTGCGGCGAGTGCCCTGGCAATCCGGTGCTGCCCTAGTGCTGGCTGATGTCCAGTGGCTGGACGGCGAACCTGTCGTGGCATCGCCCCGACAGGTTCTTGGCCGACAGATCCAACGTCTGGCCGACGCCGGGATGTCCGCCTGTGTCGGCACCGAGTTGGAGTTCCTCGTCTTCAAGGACACCTACGAGGACGCGTGGTCCCGTGGCTATCGGGATCTGACGCCGAGCAACCTCTACAACGTCGACTACTCGATTCAGGGCGGGTCCAGGGTAGAGCCACTCCTGCGCGAGATACGCCTAGCGATGGCGGGCGCGGGTCTGACCGTCGAGTACGCGAAAGGTGAATGCAATCGCGGGCAACATGAGATCGCCTTCAAATACACCGACGCGATCGCCTCCTGCGACAACCACGTTGTCTACAAGACCGGAGCGAAGGACATCGCGGCCGCGCGCGGGCAGGCCATCACATTCATGGCGAAGTTCGACGAGCGCGAAGGCAACTCGTGCCACATCCACCTGTCGTTCCGCGGAATCGACGGCTCCATGGTGATGGCTTCGGACGACGACCCGGAGTATGGGCTCAGCCCTCTCGGACGCTCGTTCATCGCTGGCCAGCTAGCGCACCTCGCCGAACTCACGCTGCTGTTCGCTCCGAACATCAACTCCTACAAGCGTTTCGCCGAGGGCTCGTTCGCGCCGACCGCGATCGCGTGGGGCAGCGACAACCGGACCTGTGCGTTGCGGCTCGTGGGCCGGGGCGCGGCGCTCCGGCTGGAGAACCGGGCGCCCGGAGGCGACGTCAACCCCTACCTCGCGGTCGCGGGCATGGTGGCCGCTGGGTTAGACGGCATCGCACGCGAGCTCGAGCTCGGACGGGCGTTCAGCGGTGATGCCTACACCGCCGATCTACCGCGCGTGCCGTCCACGCTGTCCGATGCGGCTGCCTTGTGGCGCTCGAGCCAATGGGTCGTCGACACGTTCGGGTCAGAAGTCGTCGACCACTACGCGAACATGGCGCGAATCGAGCTGGACACCTTCGGTCGCGCCGTGACCGACTGGGAGCGCTACCGCGGGTTCGAGAGGCTCTAGCAGCGCGCGACCAACGCGTCCAGAAGGCTCCTTGCCAACCCCCGTCGGTCTACTTCACTGCGGTGAGCATGCTCGTGATCGCCCGTTCCACGAGTGCAGGCTGCCTAATGGGAATGTGGTGGCCACTGTGCGTCTGCGTGATGTGGGTGGCGCTCAGTTGCTTCGCCAGGTCGGTGCTCGCGGCCAACCAGTATGGGAAGTACTTGGTGCTACCGCCAGCCACGGGCCAGGGCTTGTCCGCCGTGAGGATTGTTACCGGTATTCCAGGCGCAGGGGCGGCGGCGATCAACTGATCGGAACTCGCATCGAAGTCGGGGACCTCTGAACCAGAACCATCCACGCCGGCCAAAGCCTGTTTCACGTTGTCCTTCCACGCTCGAGCGGGCAGGCGTGATCGGAAGTAGACATTCGACGGATCAATGAGCACCATTCCAGCGACCTCGTCTGGGTAAGTGTCGGAATACAGAACGGCGATCATCCCGCCGAATGAATGGGCTACCAGCACATATGGTGGCGGGATGCTTGCCGCAGCCAGCAATGCGTGAAGGTCCTCGACGCCAGCCTTGGCGGTTGTCGGCTGTTTCACGAGCGTGGTTGGAGACACGGTTCCGTCCAGTCGCGATATCCCAGGCCGGTCGTAGGAGCAAGTCCGGGTCTTCTGTGAGATCTGCGGGAACACAGCATCGTCACTGCGTTTGACGACTTGGCCGCCTCGTGCCCCAACGAAACTCCAATAGTCGCTGGCCTCGCGTGCCCCTGGTATCAGTATCACCGTCGGGGATCCGTCACCCTCGCAGATCACGAACATCGAGCGGCCGCCTCCAATATCGACTGCACCAGCCCAATCGCCGGCCTGACTTGAAGCGCTCTGAACAGGTGCAGAAGGGCTCGTTCCGCCCGTGGGCGTGCTCTGGCACGCGGCAAGTGCCAGCATCGCGACGATCGCGACCGCAACCATCAACCGTCTGGCGCCGAGCATCGCTCACCAACTCCCTTCACGTCGGACCTTCCGCTCGACTGTACTGCGGGCACTGGTGTTCAAGCTTCTTCTTCGCCCTCTCGCGCGGGTCCCTCCGGGTGGCTGTAGGAAGATAGGGGCGAACTCGCTGTTCCGCTGGGCGGCACGCGGAGGCCCAGAGCTCCCTGGCGAAGAAGACAGAAGGAGAACGGATGACGCTCCAGGTGGTGAACCCGGCTACGGAGACCATCGTCGCGCAAGTCCCGCAGACCAGCGCGGCGCAAACCGACGAGGCCATCGCACGCGCTGCGGCTGCGTTCGACTCTTGGCGCGAAGTCGCCCCCGTTGACCGGTCCCGGCTGCTGCGACGCTTCGCCGACACTGTCGACGCCCACGTCGAGGAACTCGCCAACCTTGAAGTCGCCAACAGTGGCCACACACTCGGCAACGCCCGATGGGAGGCGGGCAACGCTCGTGATGTCCTCAACTACTACAGCGCGGCACCCGAGCGGGCTTTCGGACGGCAGATCCCAGTGTCCGGCGGTATCGACATCACGTTCCACGAGCCGCTGGGCGTTGTCGGCGTCATCGCCCCCTGGAACTTCCCCATGCCAATCGCGTCATGGGGGTTCGCGCCAGCTCTGGCCGCCGGGAACACGGTCGTGCTCAAGCCAGCCCAGATGACTCCGCTGACGGCCATTCGGCTCGCGGAACTCGGCCTGGAGGCAGGGCTGCCCGAAGACGTATTCACTGTGCTGCCTGGAAAAGGGTCTGTTGTTGGCAATGCGCTCGTCGATCACGCGTTAGTTCGCAAGATCGTCTTCACCGGCTCGACCGAGGTCGGAACGGCGATCATGGCTCGGTGCGCACCACAGGTCAAGAGAGTGACGCTTGAGCTTGGCGGCAAGTCGGCAAACGTCGTCTTCGCCGACGCCGACCTGGAGCTAGCCGCGGCGACGGCGCCCTACGGGGTCTTCGACAACGCCGGCCAAGACTGCTGCGCCCGCTCTCGGATCCTCGTCGAACGCGGCGTCTACGACCGCTTCATGAGCCTGCTAGAACCGGCGGTGCTGGGCGTCCGAGTTGGCGACCCGACCGACGCGGCGACCGAGATGGGCCCACTCATCAGCTCGCAACACAGGGATGCGGTCGCGTCGTTTGTTCCGTCCGATGCTCCGGTCGCGTTCCGCGGCAGTGCCCCGACCGGCCCGGGATTCTGGTACCCGCCAACCGTGCTAGCCCCCGTGGATCCGGCCGCGAGGGCATACCGCGAGGAGATCTTCGGACCGGTCGTCGTTGTGGCCCCGTTCGAGGACGAGGCTGATGCCGTCCGGATGGCCAACGACAGCGAGTATGGGCTGTCCGGCTCGATCTGGACCCGCGACCTTGGTAGGGCCATTCGCGTCAGCCGTGGGATCGACGCGGGGAACCTGTCAGTCAACTCGCACTCATCGGTGCGCTACTGCACCCCGTTCGGCGGTTTCAAACGCTCCGGCCTTGGTCGCGAGCTCGGCCCCGATGCCCTGGACGCGTTCACCGAAACCAAGAACGTCTTCATCGACACCACTGCCTGACAAGGAGAACTTCCGATGCAGCGACTGAAGGACCGCGTTGCGGTGATCACCGGAGCCGGCAGCGGGATCGGCCTTGCGACGGCCCAGCGATTCGCCGCCGAGGGCGCCAGAGTCGTGGCGGTCGACCTCGACCCCACGTCGGGGCAGGCCGTCGCCGACGAGGTTGGCGGCTTGTTCATCCCTGCCGACGTCACGATCGCCGACGACATTGAGCGGATCTTCGCGACAGCCAACGACGCCTACGGATCGATCGACATCTCGTTCAACAACGCCGGGATCTCGCCCCCGGACGACGACTCGATCCTCGAGACCGGGATCGAAGCGTGGCGCCGCGTCCAGGATGTCAACCTCACGTCGGTCTTCCTGTGCTGCAAAGCGGCTATCCCCTACATGCTCAGTCAGGGCAAAGGCTCGATCATCAACACGGCGTCGTTCGTCGCGACGATGGGCGCGGCAACGTCGCAGATCTCCTACACCGCGTCCAAGGGCGGCGTGCTGGCCATGAGCCGCGAACTCGGTGTCCAGTTCGCGCGTGAGGGAATCCGCGTCAACGCGCTCTCCCCCGGGCCAGTCGACACCCCTCTGCTGCGCGAGCTATTCGCCGCCGACCCCGAACGCGCCGCGCGCCGACTTGTGCACATCCCCATGGGCCGATTCGCCCGCGCCGAGGAGATCGCCGCCGCCGTCGCGTTCCTGGCAAGCGACGATGCGGGGTTCATCACCGCCTCGAACTTCCTGGTCGACGGAGGGATCTCCGGCGCCTACGTGACGCCGCTCTAGGCGCGCGTTGGGGGATCATGCCTGCTTCGACCCGCCCGCCCACTGCCCAGCAGCATGGACGAACGCGGCGAATAGGCTGGCGGAGACGGCATCGCCGGTTGCGACTTCCGGGTGCCACTGAACACCAAGCACGAATGGTGCCGTCGGGTCCTCGGCGACCTCGACCGTGCCGTCGTCGGCCCACCCTGTGACGGTCAGCCGACCGGCGTCCGCGACCGCCTGGTGATGAGAGGAGTTCACGGTCGCTGACTCCGCCCCGACGATCCGGGCCACGAGTGAGTCTGGGGCGAAGACCGCGTCGTGGTCGTCGAACTTGCCTGGCGCAGGTCGGTGCCGGATGCCGCCCACGACGTCGGGCAGGTGCTGGTGCAGGCTGCCGCACTCGGCGACAGCCATGATCTGCAGGCCGCGGCAAATCCCGAGCACAGGCATCTTCCGTTGGCGCGCCCCCCGATACAGCAGCAACTCTGAAGAATCGCGCTCGGTCCTAGCGCTGTCCGTTGTGGGCAGCGCATCGGCGCCGTATTCGGCGGGGTCCACGTCAGGACCCCCGGCCAGCACCAGGCCATCGATCCGGTCCAGGACGGCGTCATCGATAACGTCCGGCGGCACGATCACGGCACGCGCCCCGGCATCGGTCAACGACCGCACATAGTCAGCTTGGATCACCGCCGCGTCGGTGTCCCACGCGCCCCAACGCGCCGGTTCGCTGTAGCAAGTCAGTCCAACCACAGGTCGACTCATGACGGCCAACTCCCGCGTCGCAGTCGAGCTTCCACGTCCAGCTCGGCGAAGACCAGCTTCAGCGTCCCGGCTCCTCGGATCGATTTCGCGTCAATCTGCCGAACTCACACACTAGTCAACGTCAGAACGCTGGCGTAGTCGCCTAGCGGCGGTCACTGGATCTGACGGGTTCCTGCCGTCGGCGCCTCAGGACCGGGGCCGTCCAGATCTGAATCACGATCCGGGCCAACACCGCAAGGTAGACGATGGCGGTGAAGATGTTGGGGTAGTGCGAGAAGAACGTCCCTTCCCCCGATCCCACGTGAACGCTGCCGATCAAGAGCTTCTCTTCACCAGCAGGATCGAGGTTCTCCGTATGAGTTACCAGGCTGCCGTTGTGCTCGACGATCGCTGATCCCCAGGCCCAGTCGCCCTTGACCATGGCAACCTGATTCTCAGCAGCGCGGAACTGAGCCTCGCGATACTGGTCGCTGGAAGTGCTCGCCGGGCCTCCACTTGGGGCCATGATGATTTGAGCCCCGTTCACCGTCTCGTGAGCCGAGTCAGACGGGAAACTGATGTCAAAGCAGATGATCGGCCCGACGGTGGCGAACCGTGTGGGCCATACCGGGTAGGCGGGCTGACGATCCCAACTCTCATTCATCAGGGTCACTGGGTGGTTCTTCTGGTAGGAACCGACCACATTCCCCGTCGGGTCGAACAGGACAGACATGTTCTGAGTCTCGTCGCCATCACTCGTGAACCCGGCCATGATGTAGACGTTCGCCTGTTTCGCCAGATCAGCGACAAACGGATTGGAGGGAAGCCTCGGGTCGAAACTCAAGATCAGCTCTGGCCACACGACGTATTGCGCACCCTGCTTGGCGGCCTGCTCGGTCATCTGGGTGAACTGTGCGGCCAGTTCGGGCGTGAACTTGATGTCGCCCAGCTCCCCTTGAGTGTTCGTCGTGCCGATCTGTGCCACAGCGACCTTGACCTCGGGTCCAGTCAGGGGCCGCGCGAACAGCAGTGCGCTCAACCCAAACCACCCCACAGCAACGACGCAGACGAGCGCGAAGGTCACCTTGGCCACCCGCGGAGGGACTGCGATCGCCGGGGCCGTGCCTTTGCCCCGGTCGTAGATTGCCAGAAGTGCTAGGCCCACAGCTCCATTGATGGCCAGGATCAGGAAGGTCAGGGCTGGCGTACTGAAGATGCTGACGGGCTGTATCAGATATGGAGCGTCGGCTAGGTCATAGGCCAGCCAACCCCCTGAACCGAGGTACTCGCTGCCCGACCGTAGGACGTCGATGGCGACCCACAACGCGGGCATCTCAATCATGAACAGCGCAAACGACGTGCGCTCGTTGAATGCCCTGCCCAGGCTGAAGAGCAAACCCCAGACTATCCCGGCCGCGACGCCACCGACGGCGATGAACCAAGGGTCAACTATCGCTTTGAGCTGGTCCAGCCCTCCCAACCAGAACACGCCGACCGTCAGCCCCGGCGCCAGACCGGACAACTTCCTCGGAAAGAGTCTGTACTGCGCGAACAGCATAGGAACCAGAGCAACGAAAAGCAGCGGCCAGAAACCCCCATACCGAGGGAAGGCAAGAACCAGCGCAACGCCACCCAGGACCGAAAGACCGACACCTGCGAGCACGCGCAGCCAGCTCGCGGTGCCCGGCTCTACCATCGGAGTCGTTGCCGAGTCGTCCTTCTCGCCAGACACAGCCGATCTCCCATCATCGCCGCCCGCAACGGCCCAATTCCGCGAATGGTAACGCGAAAGCCACGCCGACGGCGCCGCAAACTAGCTGCCGAGCCCAGCCAACCACGTTGACGAGAATGCCCATGATCGCCGCTGCGAACTGGAATGACCCGAGCGAGTGACCCATCGCCGATCGCCTCACCTGCGGGGATCGCAACGCCGTGTCTGACACTTGGAACGCTGTTCCAACCCCAAATGCCAGGTAGGCGATGTCGCTGTAGCGCGGGTCCTTCCCCTCCTGGTTGAGATCAATCGGCGGAGGGTCGGTTGAGTAGGGCTGGTGAGCGTAGCGCAGCGTGAAGATCGTGTGCATGAAGAGCCACGCCAGTAGGCCACACGTGACTCCAAGTCCGACCGCGGTTCCGGTGATCAGAACGACCATTGCAGTGACCCGCCAGGCGAAGAAGAATCCGCTCAGCAAGACTGTCGCCACGCCGACGCCGACGCCGACGCCGACGCCGACGCCGACGAGCATGTGCCGCCAGAACTCGCGCGACTGGGAACGTTTCGGTGTCTGAACAGTCCCGAACGATAGTGGCCCCAGCGCTATCAGGCAGCTGGACTGAATCTAGAGTCCGGGCCCGGCTCCTCTCGTCAGAGCTGTACCGCTACTCCAGTCGAGGGAGGAACTCCCGGATGGCGGCCTCGCTCAGGCCGTCCCGACCCCGCCACCAGCACGCTGGATAGCAGGCTTCGACGTTGCGCTGAGCCGGGGAATCCCTGTCTGCGAATCGCACGAAGCTGTCGAGGTAGCCGGGGTGATCTCTTGGCGCCAGCAGCCCGCATACCCCCAGGATGTCGATCAAGCCGCCGCGCTCGGCCGTGTTGCCCTTTACTATCGTCAGCCGCGCTGCCGCCGCTATGGCGGTTTCGCCAGGTGGGGCATCGCGAAGTACGCACAGCATCTCGCGCCCGAGGGAGAGGGCGGCGCTGCCTGCGGTATCTCTTGGAGCCTTCGCGAACTGTTCAAGATCGAACGCGATGTAGCGCACGTCATCGCGTCGCACGCCGCCCCACTTGAAGCGCTCGAAACTGAGGACGTTGAGATCTTGCTCGGATTCGCGCGGCAGGCCGCATACCGCGCACATGCGGGATGCGGCAACAGCCGAGAACGGGTGAGTCGGCAGGCGCCGCGCAACTGCGTACGATCCCAGGGCGGATCTCAAGTCGAGTCTGCGTGTGGCAAGGCTTGAAATGAACGCCTCTTCGACCTCGCGTTTGTCAGCTGCGGCCGCTGCTGCGCGGGCTGCTTCAACCCAGCCGTCGTGTGCCATGCGTCGTGGCGCGGCGAACATCACGCCCGCAGACACAGCCGCCGCCAGCTCTCTGCCAGTGGGCAGTGACGGTGGCATCCGCCAGCCCTGAGCACTCCAGAACGCTCGCATCAACGGACGCAACACGATCGCGCCCACTTGGTAGGAAGTCACGAGGAAGCCCGAGGTCGAACGGCGCTCAACTTGTTCATCAGGACGACCACCGTCCATTCCTGGGTGTCCCGCTGGCTGTTGATGTCGCTGCGGGTAGCTCCTACTCCCGCGCAGTGACCTCGTTCGCAGTGTCGCATGCGCCTACAACCATTGCCGTGTTGCTCGCTGTCCGACAGCCTCGCCGAACGCGTCGGGATGCCACTGGATCCGCCACTTCGCGAGATGCGTCAAGCGTCTGGCGCGTGTACGATCCCTTACCAAGCGGGTGGCCGCAGCGAGAGGCTGGGAAACGCCCCCATGCGATTCCGCATCGACCGGGACCGCACGGATCAGAGCATCGTCTGCGCGAACGACCTCTGGGAGGCCCGCATGAGTCATGTCAAACGTGGCGGCACAGCAGCTGTGGCCGCCGCCCTGTTGCTCGCGGGCTGCACTCAGACCGTAACGGGTGGCGGGAGCCCTAGCCAGTCCTCAACCCCAACTAACAGCGCAAGCCACCTGGACTGGCAACCGTGCCCAACAGATCCCGCGCCAACGAAGCAGTGCGCGACCCTGGGCGTTCCTTTCGACTATGCGCGACCTGACGTCGGGACATTCCAGTTGGCTGTGGCCAGGATTCCGGCAGAGGGACCAGCCGACCAACGGATCGGATCGCTATTCTGGGATGCCGGAGGGCCAGGTGGCCCGGGTGTCGCCTCGATGGATTCCTTCCTCACTCGGCTGAGCGCATCCGTCAAGTCCAGGTTTGATCTGGTGTCTTGGGATCCGCGCGGAATTGGAGAGACGACCCCGGCGCTGGTCGACTGCGACCAGCCTTGGCCCGCCAGGCCAGCGCGGGTTGCCGCGCCGAACTGGGCGCGCGTCCAAACCGCCTACTCGAAGCAGCTCTCCGAAGCGAACACGCGCTGCCAGGCTGCCAATCAGTCATTCATCAACTACATGGGGACGAACAAGGTCGTCCAAGACCTCGACCGGCTCCGGGAAGCTGTCGGCGATCAGAAACTCACGTTCTGGGCAACCAGCTACGGCACGCGCATCGGATACGTCTTCGCGATGCGCTACCCGGACCGCGTCAGGGCGATACTCATGGACGGAAACATCGATCCTCACGGCTCCTACGCCGGACTGTCCGAAGGTGGTGTAGCGCCAGATGACGCGCTGCGATTCATGCGCCGCAACTACCCATCCGGATACCAGACGATCATGAGGACGGCGGACGCCCTGACCGCGCGGCCGCTGCTCCTAGATGACGGGCGCCTTTTCTCGCGATGGAACTACTTGGACTTGGTCCAAGACAACATATGGAGCCAGTCCAACTGGCCGGTCTACGCTGATACCACGGCGCGCGTTCTGCTGGCCCGGAGGAACAATCCCGCGGGTCGGGCTGAGCGAGCGAATATGGCCCAGGCCATGGACCTTCCAAACTCGAACGCCGGCGGAGCCTTCTCGGTCGTGAATTGCCTCGACTATGCCGAACGGATGACGCAGAGTCAACAGGCGGCCGTTGTCTCCGCGAACGCTCGCTCCGCCCCCGTTTTCGGCGGATCGCTGACACTCCAGTACGCGGCCGGATGCGACGGGCTCGATCTGCAGCCAGATCCGGTACCACTCCTGGGCAGCGCGCGCAGTCGGCGAATCGTTGCCGAGATACCCGTGATGCTCTCGAACGCGACCGCAGACGCGATGACACCTATGCTGTGGGCTCTGCGGATGCAGCAGGCCTTCGACCGACCGATGATCAAGTACCGGAGCGGCCAGCACACGGTCTGGGAAGCAGTCCGGTCAGCGTGCGTCAACGACCCGATCAACCGGTTCATGCTCACTTCGCGTGAGCCGCGACCTGCTACGTGCCCGTTTGTTCCTCCCACGAACTCTAAGGGTCTGCCGTAAGTCCACCGGTGCACTGTGCCGACGGGCTGACAGTGCGCCCGCAGCACACCTACCCCTGAGCTGAGCCTCGGCGCTGCCTGGCTCTGAACACCGCCTCAAATGCGAAACTGCCGAACAACGCCACCAGCAACGTGATCCACGTCGAAGGCGAGCCGTGCCTGATCGCATCAACAAGCAGCGCCGCGAACAAAGCGGCGTTGAGTACTACCGCCACGACGAGAGGCCACGCGTGCGCACCGGTGTGCTCGCGCAGCCGCAGATGACCGAAGCTCACCGCCCCGTAGACGGCGAGGAAGGCAAGGCTGGTCATCTGTCCCACAGCTCCCAACGGGAAGAACAAGACCAGAGCGATGACGACTACTGCCGAGACAAACAGGGCAGCCGGGCTGCTGCGCCACACGGTCCGTGTGAGCGCCCTAGACAGCTGGTTGTTCTCGGCCACGTCATAGCCGACGTTGGTGGAGGCGAACAGTGTGGCGTTGACAGCGGATGCTGTGGCCAGGATCGCCGCGCTCGCGATCACCACGAACCCCACTCGCCCGGCGACTGCCTGGCCAGCGTCGGCCAACACGTGTCCGGAGTCCGTCACGATCTGACTCAACGGCAACAAGGTCACCACCAGAGTACTGATCACCAGGTACAGCACAGCGACGACGCCGAGTGCTATGAACATGGCCCGGGGCAGCTCCCTGCTTGGCTTCCTCATCTGGCCCGCGGCATTGGTCACGACCCCAAATCCCTGATACGTGACATACAACAGGGCCGCGCCCGTGATCACACCAATGGCCCCGTTAGTTCCACCCGAGGCGAGCCTCGCCGGGTCGGCCTTGAAGAGCCCCAGGACGACGAAGCCTATGAGGATGGCCGCCTCCACGCCAACGATCACAGTCTCGGCGCGGCCGACTAGGCGTGACCCGACCATGTTCACCAACGTGAACAGCACTACCACGCCAGCGCCCGCCGCCTTGCCGGCCCAGGGCGGAAACGCGTCACCGGCGAGCGCCCCAAAGTACTCGGCGAAACCGGCCGCGTATAGCGAAGTGGCTATCAAGTACGACAAGTACTGGAAGACATTGAGCCCCCCGGACACCACACCCTCGCCGAACTCCTCAAGCAGAAACTCCGCCGCCCCACCACGGCTGGGGTATGTGGCTCCTAGTCGCGCGTACGAATACACAGAGAAGACAGCCGCGATTCCGCCCAGCAGGAACGCCAGCGGAAGCAGCGTGCTCGCGCTGGTGGCTGCCAGCCCGATGAGTGTGTAGAGCCCGGCACCCATCATGCCGCCGACGCCCATAGCCGCCGCTGCGACCAATCCGATTGAATCCGAGCCCGTCGCAGACGACTTGGCAGCCGACCCGGATCCGCTCATGGCGCAAGTCTGTCGCATCGAACAGGCCCAAACGCGTGATTCTCTGCCGATCTCGACAGCATCTTCACGGGGCGTCGGCGTCGAGGCTCACCAGGCTCGGATGCCGGCAGCGATCAGTAGCGCGCCAAAGCCGAAGAACAGCACTACGGCCCCGATTCTGACGAATCTCTCCGGGAGCGTGCGGCCCAGAACCGCGCCCACGCCGATGGCTAACGCGTCGGCGGCGACCATGCCCAATGTGGATCCGACCCAAGTCCCGAACCACGATTCGGTCGATGCGAGCGTGACCGTGGCCAACATCGTCTTGTCCCCGATCTCGACCAGGAAGAACGCGGTCGCCACCGCCCAGAACGCGGACCGCGCCGAACGCGCCGCCTTGGCCCGCTCCTCGGCGGTTAGGTCGTCACCCAGCAGGGTCCACACGCCGAAGCCCAGAAACGCGACACCCGCGACAAGGTTCACGGCCGCCGTGGGCAAGTAGGAGCCGAAGACCGCCCCGAGTCCGACAGACATCAGGTGAACCGCCGCCGTGGCGGCCGTGATCGCCCCCAGCACCGTCCACAATCTGTACCGGGCCGCGAAGGTCATCGCCATGAGTTGCGACTTGTCGCCCAGCTCCGCGATGAAGATCACACCGAAGCTGAGCAGGAACGCATGCACCTGGGCAGTATGGGGGATGGTTACCCCTCGACTCAGGATCCCTCGGTCTTGACCGCTGTCGCGATGAAGAAGGTGCCCCCGTTCAGCGATTGAGTCGAGACGTTCCCGAACACATCGGCGATGCCTGCTGGGATGCCACGATCGGGGTTCCAGGCGGCCCACCTGCGGTAGACGGGGACAACAAGTCTGTTCAGAGCGCTCAATCTCCCTGCGAAGCCACGCGCATCGCAGACCGCCAAGGTGCCTCCTGGCCGCAGGGCCTCGTGACACCTTGCCAGCGCCAAGGACGGTTCGGGAAACGCACTGAGCGCCAGTACCGCGAGCACTCGATCGAAGCCGGCCACCCTCAGCTCCGACGCATCGCCTTCGATCACGCTCACGTTTCGCCAGCCACGCCGAGCCGATAACTCACGGGCGGCGGCCAGCATGTCAGGCGAAGCATCCACGCCGACGAGCGTGCCCGAGTGTCCAATCACGTCCTGGACGTAGCGGAAGTTACGTCCAGTGCCGCACCCGATTTCGAGTACCCGGTCGCCGGGCCGCGCACCCATGGCCGCAACCGCAGCAGCTCGGACGCGGTCCGGCCTGCCCAGGAACGTGACCCAGTCCTGAGCCGCGTAGAGGCCAGGGTGGACCCCCCAATAGCGATACACGGAGCGCACCGAGTCCAACTGGTCACGATCGATCCCCATCGCGTCACAAACCCTGGACATCGCGGCGGCGCCAGGTCGCGAAGCCCGCGACCGCTAGGACCGCCGCGACAGCCACGAGCCCGACCAACTGCGCGGCATCGATCGAGCCCCCCGGTAAGCGAGGGCTGTGAGCGAAGGGCGACAGGTCCAGAACCCACCTAGGCAAGCCCCAAAGCACCCCGAACTCGCCGAGAGCGACGAACGCCGCGAGCAACCCCCAAGCAACCGGCACCCAGCGCGGGATCACGCCGAACAGCAGCATGACGATGCTGGCGACGACCCATGCGGCCGGCACCTGCGCGACGCCTGCCACCGCCAGCCGCATGGTTTGTCCGACCGGGTCCCCCACTGCCAGCCCGTGAGTCAGTCCGACTGCTGCACCCGTGAGCAGCATCAAAGCAGCTATCGCGACGAGCGCTAAACAGAAATGGCTGGCTGCCCACCTCTGCCGCGTCGCCATCGTGGACAGCAGCGACTCGGCGTGACCGGCGGACTCCTCTGAGCGGAGCCGTGAGGTCGCTGAGATCCCATACGCGCTCATCAAGGCACCGAGGACACCTACCTCGGCCGCCAGGAAGGCCTCCGTCAAGGCTTGGCGACCCCCGAGCAGCTCGAGGTACTCGCGCAGCTGGGGGGATTCAAGTAGCCCAGAGATGTTATCGACGATCGACCCTAGAACCGCACCCATCAGGACTGCCCCCACCAGCCAGGCGAGGAACGCTCCACGGTGCAACCTCCATGCCAGACCGGCAACGCTTCCGATCCGGCCGACATCTGGTCCGGGCCGATCGGCGATTAGGCCAGAACCCATGTCGCGGTGGTACCGCAACACGAACGCCGCGGCGACGAGCGCTGCCGTCGCAGCCAGCGGAATCAGCGTCACCCACCAGCGATTCCCGGCGAAGGGCCGAATCTGTTGACTCCATCCGATCGGCGACAGCCAAGATGCCCAGCCCGGATCTCCAGGCGCGAGGTCCCCGACTGCTCTCAGCAGGTAGGCGATGCCGACGCTGGCGACTCCGATCCCGATCGCAGCTCGTGCCGACGTCGTCACCTGAGCGGCGACGCCAGCCACGGCGCTGAACACGATTCCGCTCAGCGCCCAGTCGGCACCGAACGCGAGGGCACCGGTCCACGGCAATCCCAGCAGGCCTAACCCCACCGCTGTCAGAACCCCCAGCGCTCCGCTGCCGGCCATGCCCAGGAGCAGCGCAGCCTCAAGTGGGGCGCGACGCGTCACTGCCCCAGCGGCCACTAGCTCCTGACGGCCCGACTCCTCCTCTGCCCGGGAGTGGCGCACGACGAGGAATACAAACAGGATGGCCACAAGGGCGGACCCGAAAGCGGTCAGCTTGATCAGCGACGTCGCGCCGAGTGAACTCGTGTCGTAGATCTTTCCGTAGAGAGCCACCAACGCTGGTGTGGCGTTGATCGTCTCTGAGGCGGTCTCCAGGAACTCGTCGTCGGGATAGAGATCCTTGGTCGCTGAAACCGAGAACACCACCATCAGGGTCAGGCCTACGAGCCATGCTGGCAAGAGGACACGATCCCGCCGCAGCGCCAAACGCAGCAGGGCGCCCGTCATTCCGGTCCGCCAGCGTAGTGGCGCAAGAACAGCTCCTCCAAAGTGGGCGGCTGACTCACGAGAGACTCGATCCCGACCGCGGCCAGGGCCGAAGTGAACTCACTCATCCCGGCGGAATCGACTTGGGCGCTGACTGTGTTCCCTGTGATCTCCAGGTCGTGGACACCAGCGATGCGTTCGAGTCCTGTAGGCGTGCTGCTCAGCTCGGCGGTCATCGACGTGCGCGTCAGGTGACGCAATTCGGCCAACGTGCCCGTGTCCACAACGACGCCTTCGCGGATGATGGTGACACGGTCGCTGACCGCCTCGGCCTCGCTGAGGATGTGCGAACTGAGCAACACGGTGCGGCCTTCGCGGCGCATATCGGCGACATGCTCCCGGAACGCGGCCTCCATGAGCGGGTCCAGACCCGCGGTCGGCTCATCCAGTAGGTAGAACTCGACATCGCCGGCAAGCGCTGCGATCAGCGCGACCTTTTGCCGGTTCCCCTTGGAGTACGTGCGCGCCTTCCGTGACGGGTCGAGATCGAAGCGCGAAAGAAGGTCGGCGCGGCGCTTGGGATTCAGCCCGCCTCGGAGCTTCCCCAGAAGGTCGATGACCTCCCCGCCTGTCAGGTTGGGCCACAGGGCGACATCGCCGGGCACATACGCCAGCCGCCTGTGCAGCGCGGGAGCATCGCGCCACGGGTCCATGCCGAGGACTCGCATCGACCCACTGTCCGCGCGCAGCAGTCCAAGCAACAGCCGCAGCGTCGTAGTCTTGCCGGCCCCGTTCGGCCCGAGGAACGCGTGGACCTCCCCCCTGCGAACCTTCAGGTCGAGCCCGTTCAGCGCCGTCGTGCGGCCGAACCGCTTGACCAGCTGATGGGTGTCCACTACGAGGTCGGATGCTGAATCATTGGTCACAAGCCCCTTCTAGCACCTGCGTCGCCGCCAAGTCATCTGTTGGACAAGACCGCGTGTCTGCCGATCAGCGCGGAGATGATCCAGCTCGCGCCGTCAGTCCTTGTCGCAGCCGCAGCCGTCCCCAGCACCGCCGTCCCCAGCGTCGCCGCCCGTGGCCGCCGCGTCGTCCTCCCCCACCAGCTCATGCAGCCCCCGGACGAGCCCAGCCAGGGACACATCTGGCAGCGACGCCAGGAGGGGCACGATTAGGTCATTCTCCTTGCGTACGTGTGCGACGAACAGCGCCTCAACAGCTCCGGCGGCCGCAGCGACCGGCCCTGGCTCCTGCGCCCCATCGAGGCAGTCGATCAGCACAAAGATCAGCGCGTGCTCGGCGATCATGGCGTCAATCAGCATGCGCGCCCTGTCCTCCTCCGCCGCAGCTCGATACAGCGTCGACTCCTCGGCCAAAGCGTGGGGCAGGACCTCGTCGCGCATGTAGCTCACGAGCGCGGTCTTCGCCCCAGATACGTCCGCGCCGTCAGTCACGGCGTCCACCACTCCCCCGGCCAATTCCGCCACGCGAGCTGTCATGGCACCGTGATGCCTCACCACCGCTGCGACTGCCGCCGACTCCTCCGAGTCACTGCCGAGGGTGATCCGTTCGGGTGTCATGCGTCGCTCCTCAAGGCGTTGGTCTCGTGATCGTTCGGGGACGTGCGGCTCACGCCGCCGCGCCCCAGGGAACCCTACGCCCGGCTCGACTCGAAGCTCCGATGCGCTGGCTCCGCAGAGATGCACATCGTGGACGGGGCGTACAGATCACCCTCCCCCGCGATCTTGTAGCGGAAGTGGCCACATGGAGCCTGCTACAGAATCGGCCCAGAGATCGGAGCGCGCACGACTATCGGGAACTGGCTGGAGGGCGGCCACTGAACATACTGAGTCGCAGTGCAAGCCTGGACTATCCGGCCGCCGAACGGTAGAGCTTCTATACACTCCCCGATCTCCGCAGGAGGCCGCAATTCACGGTCGCGCCGGGTTCCTCCGGGGGTCGCGCACTGCGACTTCAAGCCTCACGCTGGGGGTCCGCCTCCGGCTAGGGCGGGGGTCTTCGCCATCGGTGTCGCGGTGTCGGGGTGACGGTCCACCACGGCTGGGATGGATCGCCCGCAGAGGGTTCCCCGACCCCGGGTTGGCCCGCCCCGGGTTGGTCTGGCTCGGTGTCGCGGGTCAGTTCCCACCGGCCGAGGTCGAGTTGACGGTGATGTGGCCAGCAAACGCTGGCCAGTGAGTCTAGGTCGGTCGCGCCTCCCAGGGACCACGCGGTGACGTGATGCGGCTGGGTGTGTTCAGGTCCCACATCACAGCCCGGGATCACACACCC
>JAUYJT010000080.1 GCA_030700225.1 Candidatus Nanopelagicales bacterium
CGCCTTTCAGCAGCACCTGGCCAACGTCATCGCCGCATCCATGGGGACGGCAGCCGCCTCCAACGTCACGATCCGCATCCACGCCATCAACGGCGATGACATCGCCCGCGTCCACGTCCGCCCAAGCAGCTTCCCCGTCGAAGCCACAATCACAGTCGAGAACAATGGGCAACTCGCCAAGAAGACGGCCTTCTTCATCCGCGTCGCCAACGGCACTCGTGAACTTGCCGGCGCCGAAAGGGACAAGTACATGTCCGGCCGGTGGCGCGACTAGGCCCGCTAGCCCGCGCCCGCGCCCGCGTCCGCCGACACGCTCGCGGCTAAGTCCACAGCCCCACGCCCCACCGAGTGGCGAGGAGCCCGAACACGACAACGAGCACCGACACCCCGATCTCCACGCTGCCGATGACGGCCGGGCGCTCACCGGGCCGAAGGGCGACCGACCGCGCCAACGCCGCCCCGAACGGAACGACGAGCCAAACAGAAACCAGCGTCATGACCACGGCCGCGACACCGTGGTAAGCGACATCGGCCGTGCGCCACCGGTCGTCCCTCCGCTTGCGGATCAGCGACTTCACGTGAACGACCGATCCTGCGAAGTAGACCGCGCATACCCCGGCAGCCAGCCAAACCCGCCCAGGGACAGCGGCGAGAATCGGATCGCCAGAGGTAACCATCCAGAACAGCGGCACCGCGATGACGGCTTCAGCTACGAGTACGAGGTCGTTGCCCAGGCTCCGCTCCATCCCGAGCCACGCCAGGCGGACGTTCACCGCCCACAGCCCAGCCATCAGAACGAGAACGCCGATCAGCCACGGCTCGATAGCCACGAGGGGCAGCCCGCAGATAGCGATCGGCACCGCCCAGCCAGCTGCCACACGAGACTCGCGCTTCGCAAGGGACGACGGATAGCCCGCGAGGAGCGACTTGCGGCGCCGCAGCCACGCGCGAACTGCCCGCCCGGCGAAGTAGCCGCACGGGTAGGCCGCCACCCACGCGATGGCGAACAAGCCCCCCCGCGCGCTGAAGCCAGCCAGGCCAAAGCCCATGACCAGCGGGACCGCCAGGAATGCCCACGCGCCGTGCTGCGGCGGAATCCACTGCTTGGCGCGGCGTGCGAGTCTGTGACGCTCATGCTCGATGCGATCCACTGCACCCTCAATCCCGGTCATGATCTGCTGCTCTGGCTATTGCTGCAACCCCCGGCTGACGCGCAGCCCCGGCCAATTATCGTGGCTATCGTGCCAGCGCTCGAACCACCGTGCTTCACTCACGGGGTCAAGACAACCCCGCACCTCCTCTCCACGGATCTGGAGTGCACCCGGTGATACCCCTACTCCGCGCATTCCTTGGTCGGCACCGGCGGACCCTGATAGCGATCGTGACACTGCTGCTGATCCAAGCCGTCGCGAACCTCTATCTGCCGAACCTCAACGCGGACATCATCAACGACGGCGTTCTGAAAGGGAACGCCAGCTACATACTGCGAGTCGGCGCGATCATGCTCGCGGTGACCTTAGTGCTTGGCGTCGTCTCAGTCATCGCCATCTACTTCAGCGCGCGCACAGCGATGGCGTTCGGCCGGGATGTCAGACGGGCGCTGTTCGTCAAGGTCGGAACCTTCTCGCTGAACGAGTTGAACGAGTTCGGCGCACCGACTCTGATCACACGCAACACCAACGATGTCCAGCAGGTGCAGATGCTGGTCCTTACTGGGCTCACGATGATGATCTCCGCTCCGCTGACGGCTATCGGCGGGGTGTTCATGGCGATGCGCGAGAACTTCCGGCTCTCGGCCCTGCTCATCGTGATCATCCCGCTGATGGCGCTGCTGATCGGCTTCATGCTGTCCAAGGCCGTCCCGCTGTTTCGCTCGATGCAGGTCAAAATCGACCAGGTCAACAGCGTGCTGCGCGAGAACCTGGTCGGCATCCGCGTCATCCGGGCATTCGTGCGCACGAGGCATGAGGAAGAGCGGTTCGCCGCCGCGAATGACGACCTGACGGACACCGCGCTGCGAGTCACTCGGCTGTTCGCCTTCATGCTCCCGTCAATGTTGTTGATCTTCAACCTCTCATCGGTGGCCATCATCTGGTTCGGCGGCCACCTCGTCGACTCCGGCGAGATGCCGATCGGGAATCTCACCGCGTTCCTCGCCTATGTCATGCAGATCCTGTTCTCGGTGATGATGGCCGTGGTTGTGCTGGTCATGCTCCCGAGGGCCAGCGCATCGGCCGACAGGATCCAAGCAATCCTGCGAACATCCCCAACCATCAGGGATCCGGCCAACCCCCGGATGGGCCTGAAGCTGACCGGACACGTGGAGTTCCGCGACGTGGAATTCCGCTACCCGAGCGCCGAGGACCCGGTGCTGCGCGGAGTCTCGCTCACTCTCAGACCCGGCCAGACCACAGCGATCGTCGGCGGCACGGGTTCGGGCAAGAGCACGCTGACGAACCTCATCCCCCGGCTCAACGACGTCAGCTCAGGAGCGGTTCTCGTCGACGGGGTGGATGTGCGCGAATGGCCGATGCACGCGCTTCGGGCGGGAATCGGGCTCGTGCCGCAGAAGGCCTTCTTGTTCAGCGGGACGGTGGCCAGCAACGTCCGATTCGGTCGCCCGGAGGCATCGGACGACGAAGTCTGGCAAGCGCTGCGGACCGCGCAGGCGAGTGGATTCGTGTCCGAGATGGCCGAAGGTCTGGGCAGCCCCATCGACCAGGGCGGAGCCAACCTGTCCGGCGGACAGCGCCAGCGCCTGGCCATCGCCAGAGCGATAGTCCGGCGCCCCCGGATCTACATCTTCGACGACAGTTTCTCCGCGCTGGACTACGCCACTGACGGGCGTCTCCGGGCGGCACTGGCGCGCCAGACGGCGGATGCGTCAGTGCTAGTAGTCGCCCAGAGAGTCAGCACGATCATGGGCGCCGACCAGATTGTCGTCCTGGATCAGGGCGTTGTCGTCGGCGTCGGCACCCATTCGCAACTCATGGAGTCATGCGAGACCTACCGCGAGATCGTGTTCTCTCAGCTGTCGGAAGCGGAGGTCGCGTGAGCGCCAGGACGACCGACGACTCGTCGGGTCCTGACCTCGGCCAACGCCCCGCGCTCGGCCAACGCCCGGGCGGGCCATTCGCACAGGGGCCGGGCAGCCTGGGCATGACCCTGCCCGGCAGCAAGGCTCGCGACTTCCGCCGGTCCGCGGTCCGCGTGCTCGCACGGCTGCGACGTGAGTCGGCGGTCATCGCTGTGGTCATGTTCCTGGCTGTGGCGAGCGTTTTCTTCGCGGTGCTTGGTCCGATGCTGCTCGGCAGGGCGACGAACATCATCTTCGCCGGCGTCCTGGGAGCGCGGCTTCCACCCGGCGTCTCCCAGCAGCAGGCCATCGACGATCTCGTGGCCCGCGGGCAGGCGGGCCAGGCGGACATGTTGGCGAGCATGTCCCTGACTCAGGGAGTCGACTTCACGGCGCTGGCCCGAGTCGTCGCGCTCGTGATCGTGATCTACTTCCTCAGTTCCGTCTTCGGCTGGGCTCAGAACTTCCTCATGGCCGGTGTCACTCAACGCACAATGTTCAGGCTCCGCGAAGATGTCGACCTCCAGCTCGGCCGCCTGCCACTGAAGTACTTCGACAGCCACGCGCGCGGCGATCTGCTCAGCCGCGTCACGAACGACATTGACAACTTGACCATGACCCTGCAACAGACGCTCACGCAGATGATCACATCGGTGTTCACGGTTATCGGCGTCCTGGCGATGATGGTCTGGATCAGCCCGCTGCTGGCGATCATCTCCCTGCTGACCGTGCCTTTGTCGTTCGTGATCACGATGGCCATAGCCAAGCGGTCCCAGCGCCAATTCGTCGCGCAGTGGGATTGGACCGGGCGCCTCAACGGCATCGTGGAGGAGACACACACGGGGCACGAACTGGTCTCGGTATTCGGTCACCGCCAGCAGGCCGCCGCTGACTTCGACCTCGCGAACGACCATATGTACGAGTCAAGCTTCCGTGCGCAGTTCATCTCCGGAATCATCCAACCGGCGATGCTGTTCGTCGCCAACCTCAACTACGCGGCCATCGCCGTGATCGGCGGTATACGCGTCGCCAGCGGCACAATGTCTCTCGGTGACGTCCAGGCGTTCATCCAGTACTCGCGGCAGTTCACGATGCCGATCACGCAGATCGCCGGCATCACGAACGTCATCC
Source organism: Candidatus Nanopelagicales bacterium (assembly GCA_030700225.1). NCBI lineage: Bacteria > Bacillati > Actinomycetota > Actinomycetes > Candidatus Nanopelagicales > Candidatus Nanopelagicales bacterium. The sequence goes on from JAUYJT010000080.1 coordinate 4,208, forward strand.
AGTCTGGGATCGCATCGGCTGAGCGGGTGTTCGAGCTGCTGGATGAGGAAGCCGAGACCCCCGACGCGGTTGAGCCGACCAGGCTCGCCAAGACCTGGGGCCGGATCGAACTTGAGCGGGTTTCGTTCAGCTACTCCGCGGACCAGCCGCTGATGGACGACTTGAGTTTGAGCGTGAAGCCCGGCGAAACCGTGGCCATAGTCGGGCCGACTGGAGCGGGCAAGACCACGCTGGTGAACCTGCTGATGCGCTTCTACGACATCGATTCCGGGCGCATTCGTATCGACGGCGTTGACATCCTCGACCTGACGCGGGACGACTTGCGCCGGTGTTTCGGCATGGTGCTTCAAGACACCTGGCTGTTCGGGGGGACCATCGGCGAGAACATCGCCTACGGCGCCGACTCCGCCACGACCAGCGAGATCGCGGCGGCAGCGCGAGCGGCTCACGCGGACCACTTCGTCAGGACTCTCCCCGACGGCTACGACACACGCCTGGACGACAACGCCGCGAGTATCTCGGAGGGCGAGAAGCAGTTGCTCACGATCGCGCGGGCCTTCCTCGTCGACCCGCCAATACTGATCCTGGACGAGGCGACCAGCTCGGTCGACACGCGCACCGAGGTACTGATCCAGCGGGCGATGTCCGAACTGCGACAAGGCCGGACCAGCTTCGTGATAGCGCATCGCCTGTCCACAATCCGGGACGCCGACACCATCCTGGTGATGAACGACGGCCGCATCGTCGAGCAGGGTTCGCACGACGAGCTGCTGGATCGTCAGGGCTTCTACTACGACCTCTACCAGAGCCAGTTCCTGGCCAGCTTCGACGAGGTCGCCGACGACGACCGGCGCGTGTAGCGGGCAAAGCCAGAACTCGACTGCCGAGCTTCCGGTATCCTGTTGCATTCGCTTCGGATATTTCGGATACTTCGAATACGGGACTGGGAGGCACAGACAATGACGACGCGGTTCAAGGACTCCAACGAGCCCGACCAGACCGACATCAGGGCTGCCCACGAAGCGCTTCCGCACATCAAGGCCTTTCTCGCGCGGAATCCGACCGGGGATGCGGTCAAGTTGATCGTCGCGGAGAGCGGCGGCAAGGAGGAACTGGTTGTGCCCCGCGCCGCGGTCGAGATGCTGGCGCGGATCCTGGCGTTGATGGGTGCGGGCAAGGGAGTGTCCATCGTCCCCTCGCACGCGGAGCTTACGACGCAACAGGCCGCTGATGTGCTGAACGTCTCCAGACCCTTCCTCATCGGTCTTCTGACTGCCGACGAGATTGAGTACCGAATGGTCGGAACTCATCGCCGGGTGAAGATGTCTTCCCTGATGGACTACCTGCGATCCGACAGCGAGAAGCGCCGCAACGCGGCCGATGAGCTGACTTCGCTCGCGCAAGAACTCGGCCTGGATTGAGGCATGTCATTCGTAGTGGTGTACGACGCGAACGTTCTCTACCCCAATGCTCTGCGCGACCTTCTGATCCGGGTCGCACAGGCTGGCCTCGTGCAAGCTAGGTGATCGGACCAGATCCTCGATGAGACATTCGCGGCGCTTCGTTCGAACCGCCCTGACGTGCCAGAGCCCAAGTGGCATCGGCTTCGTGAACTGATGAGCCGCGCGATCCGTGACGGTCTGGTCGTCGGCTACGAGTCGCTGATCGACGCCGTTCAGGGACTCCCTGATCCCGATGACCGCCACGTTGTGGCGGCAGACTCACGCACACCCCAACTCACACCTAGCCATCCCCGTGACCGCAGGCCCCCTGGCGTTAGCGGCCGTTCCCGACAAACGCGCCCTTTTGGGTACAGACGCGCCCGTTCCAACGAGTGTTTCTTTGCGTAACGGTCGCGTTTGTCATTAGCGGCCGCTTCTGCGATGGGGGGAGGGGTCAGCAGGTCGGACCTCGCTCGGCCGCATCGCCCGAACTTGCCCACTTGGTCCAATGCGGATCGCTAGCCTCTACTCCAACTGGATGGAGGCGGGCATGCCCGAGACGACGAAGGCCCCGGAGAAGGTCAGCGAGGGGCACAAGCTAGGACTGCCCCAGGCTATTGCCCTGATCATGGGGGGCATCATCGGCACAGGCATCTTCGGACTGCCCGCTCAGGTCGCGCAATTCGGGATGATGGCGATAGTCACCTTGGTGATCGTCACGATCGGCGCCATGGCGTTAGCGCTCACTTTCGGGTCTCTGGTCAAGCGGATACCTGCTGCTGGAGGTCCATACGCTTACGCGAGGTACTACTTCGGGGACGCGGCAGGCTTCTCTGCCGCTTGGCCGTACTGGATCACCGCCTGGGCTGGCAACGCCGGAATCGTCGTCGTGTGGGTTATCTACGTCCAGGCGCTGTTCGGCCTCGATCCGAACGACAAGTTCCTCGCGATCCTCATCGCCATGGCTGGCCTGTGGATCCCAGCGTTGGTGAACCTCTCTGGCCTGAAACACATGGGCTCCTTCCAGCTCGTCACGACGATCCTGAAGTTCATCCCGATCGTGTTCATCGCGACGGTCGGGCTGGTAATCGCCCTGACCCGTCGCAACTTCCCGGAATTCAACCCAAGCGGTGGGAGCTGGTTCGATGCGATGTCGCTATCGGCGGCTATCGTGCTCTTCTCCTACTTGGGCGTTGAGCTCGCCTCTGTGGCGGCAGCCAAGATCAAGAATCCCGACAGGAACGTGCCGATCGCCACGGTGCTCGGAACCGCGGCGTGCGGGGTTGCCTACATCCTGTCCCTGGTCGCCATCTTCGGGATCGTTCCCAATGACGTCCTGACCAGCACTGCGGGTGAGGCGTCCTTCTCGGTCGCGTTCACAGACATCTTCGGCGGCGAATGGGCAGGCAAGATGATGTCAGCGTTCGCCGTGATATCCGGAATCGGCGCATTGAACGCCTGGACAATGATCTGCGCCGAGATGCCGCAGGCCGCGGCTGACGATGAGCTGTTCCCCAGAATCTTCGCGAAGGTGAGCAAGGCTGGAGTGCCCATCTGGGGAATTGTGATCTCAACAATTCTCGCGTCGGTCTTCACGATCTTCGCGTACGCCACCCAAGCGGGCATCGAGGTCCTCAACACGCTCGTGCTGCTGACCGGAGTAACCGCCGCGATCCCGTACTTCTTCTCGGCGAACGCGCAGCTCTACTACCTGCTGACGCAGGGCAAGGCGGCCAACCCCAAGACCTTCAGCAGGGACATGGTCATCGCCATAGCAGCCCTGCTCTTCTCATTCTGGTTCGTCTATGGCTCGGGACCGCAGGCCACCTTCTGGGCCTACCTGCTGATCCTGGCGAGCTACGTCCTGCTGATCGTGATCTACGCCAGGCGACGCAAGGCCGGTGAGATCATCCAAGGGGACCAGTCTCAGAACCCATCATGACAGCCAGGCATCACACGCAACGGGGGTTCGACCGCCTCGTCAACTTCAGCGACGCCGTCGTAGCTATCGCGATAACGCTGTTGGTGCTCCCCCTGACTGATCTTGAGGTCGGCGACCAGAAGCTCGGCGCATGGGACCTGCTAGTCCAAAACTCGCACGCGTTCACGTCGTTCCTGATCACGTTCGTGCTAGTGGCGGCCTACTGGCTAATTCATCACCGAATCTTCGAGTACCTCCGGGACTACGACGGGGCGATCATCCGACTGAACCTGCTCTGGCTGCTGTTCATTGTGCTGCTGCCCTTCCTGTCCTACTTGATGCAAGAAAGTGGACTCGCCGACGGGACCGGGGCTTTGTACTTCGGAGACATCGCGGCGCTGTCCATCTTGTTGGGCCTCATCGGTCACCATGCGTCCAGGCACCCCGAGCTGATGGAGCCCGAAGCTGACAAGGGCGATCTGGGTGGGCCCAGGGGATGGGTGCTCGGTGGCTACTCGATATTCCTGGCTGTGCTCTCCGTAAGCGCCCCGACAGTGGCGGGCTGGGGCGCGTTCGGACTTCTCTTCCTGAGCTGGGCCATGCGCGGCCGGTCTCGACGTCCGGAGACTCAGCCTTCCGACTGATCCGCGCTGGAATCGGCGGCGGCGCGAACGCGGCCCTCGGTCGCGATCGACCAACCCAGCCAGACGGCGAGCCCGGCGATCAGAACTGCACCGACGACTTCCACCGCCCAGACGAACGTGTATAGCGGGCTCACGTCACAACCGTACTGTCACCGGTTGTGCGTGTCCTGCGTCCACGTGAAACCGTTCCACCAGCGGAGCTGGCCGGGAACATTCGGGTCGGCGTACCACCCTGGAAGCGCAGCCATGGGCGTCTGGGCCGTCGTCGATCCCAGGTCTGCCGCTGAGGTGATCTGTGCGCCGCCTGGCGTCGTAAGGCCTGGGGGAGGAGAACCCTTCTTGTCCTTGGACAGCACTCTCACCAGCAGCCAGATGGCACCGATCGCCGCGACGAGGAAACCGAGCCCGGCGGCGAAGAACGGGGGCAGGGCTCCGGGGAAGACAGAAGTGACTGACGGACTCAAGATCATCTCCGCCGAGTCCCCAGCCACATCGACCTCGAACTCGCCAGCTTCAACTACTTCGAATGACAGGATCCCCACGTACTCCTTGTTGCCGATCGTGAGGGTCTGCGTGAACGCGCCGCATGAATCGCAGACCGTCCTGACAGGCCCAGCGGGCCCCGTGACCGTCACGTCCGACCAATCCACGCTCGATCGCGCGGACGACCCTGACGACCCCGACGACGAGTCGAATCCACTCGCCCGACCGACGTACTCGTACACGCTCCACGTGCCTGGCGATAGCGACGCACTTGCCGAACCCGGGGCAGTCCATGACGCGGACGGCTCGAGCATCGCCGAGATCTTCCCGACCGCGCCGCTGACGCCGAAGACGAGGCTCACCACCAGGATGATCAGCCCCACCAGGAGCAGGACCAAAGGCCCGAGGATCCTTCTCATCAGATCTCCGTTCGTTGAATGTGAGCAAGAACCGCTTGCGCCAGGAGCTCAGGAGCCGTCTCGGGCACCCAGTGGCCAACGCCCGGCAAGATCGTGAATAGGTACTTGCCAGTGACGAACTCCGCCGTCTTCTCAGTGGCGGCGCGCCCGAACGACGGATCCTGGTCTCCCCACACGAACAGAGTCGGCGCCAAGATCTCGCCCACCTTCATCGATGGGATGAGTATCTCGCGCGGCAAGACCCGATACCAGTTCAGCGCCGCCGACAACGCGCCGGGGGACTCCATGCGCTGCGAATAGTGATGCGCCTGATGCGTCGGCAGGCCACTGGTCACTGCCTGCCAAGCGGGACCACCGGGACTGAACAGGAACTCGCTCACCCGGGGTATCTGGAACAGGCCCATGTACCAGGACTTGAAGGCTTGAGTGCTGCTCAGCATGACCGACCGCATCGCGGCTGGGTGAGGAGTCGACACCGAGGTCAGTGTCAGCACGCGGTCCGGCCATTCCGACGCGACTGCCCAAGCCACAGCTCCACCCCAGTTGTGCCCCACTACGTGAGCCTTCTCCACCTTGGCGGCATCGAGCAGGGCGATCACGTCCTCCGCCGTTTCGCGCGTTCGGTAGCTAGCCACGGAGCTCGGGCGCGCTCTTGGGGAGTACCCACGCTGGTTCGGGGCTAGTGTCCTGAAGCCGACTTCGTGCAGCTGCGGGACGACCGCGTCCCATGCCGTGGAGTCCTGCGGGAAGCCGTGTAGCAGAACGACAGGTATCCCGTCCTGCGGACCCTCGTCCCGCACGTCGAACACCAACCCGCCCCGAGCGAACGTCCGCATGACTCAACACTAGAGCGTCCGGTCATCACGTCCTCGCATCGAGCCCGAGCCAAGCGCGGAGGCGAGGATTCGCGACCGATCAGCGTGGCGGGGTGTCGGGGTGACAAACTCGGTGCGTGAACAGGACGGCACAGCAACACCCGCGCATTCGCCGCAGTCCATCGTCCCGGACTCGCCGCAATTCGAGGCTCGTCGCCCTCGCGCTCGTCGCGGCGATGGGCCTCGCGACCGCTTGCGGGACCGCTGCTGTGGGAACCCGCAGCACCACGGTGCGAGCCCTCTGGTACGGGCAACAGCCCGATGGCAGCTACGCCCATGGTGTTACCCCAGTGGAGATCTCCGACGAGTTCACCACCGGCGGCTCTGATTTCAGCGTTGACCTGACCGGCTTGGAATCCGCGGGCACCGGCGACTACTGGAACGCCGCGGCTTGGTCGGCCGCGACGCTTGGCGCCCTGGCGTCAGACGTCGATCCTCGCGGCTGGTCGGTGAGCTTCAACACCAGCGAGAAGATCGATGGCCCGTCCGCCGGCGGTCTGATGACGCTGGCCGTCACAGCGGATTTGGCACAGGTCTCGGTACCGGAAGACGTTTCGATGACCGGCACGATCATGCCCGGGGGCGGGCTCGGCCAGGTGAGCGGCATCCCGGAGAAGATCCGGGCCGCCGCGGAAGCACGGATCACCAAAGTCTTCATCCCGATGGGTCAGCGGATGAGCCTGGACCCAGTCTCAGGCGAGAACATCGACGTAGTTGACGAGGGCCGTTCGCTCGGGGTTGAAGTCAAGGAGGTCGCGTCGGTTTGGGACGCCTACAGACAACTCATCGGAAACGTGGACCCTGGAGCGAAAGCGGATCCCGAACCCATAGACCAGGACCTTGCCAAGCTGCTTGGTTCCACAACAAAGTCTGTGAGCGCACGCCTGTCCAAACTCAAGATCGCGCACGCTCCGACCACGGGAACCAGAGCCAGGCGCGAAGCGGTCGTCAACGCCGTCGCTCGCGGCCGCCGGTCAGCGGCAAAGGCTCTGTCGAAAGGCAAGCCGATCCCTGCCTTCGCGGACGCCGCTCTGGCCGAGCACACGGCCAGGACCTGGAACGCGACTGCGGCAGCGATACCCGTCGCGGAGGACGACCCGCGACGCGAGGTGACCGAGTTGACCCAGTGGGCCAATGCCCTTGAATCCCAAGCCGAAGCGGCGCTGCGAAAGGCTTCTCTGACGCCCCCGGAGTTCCTTGAGCAGCTCACGACTCTTCCGGACGCGCTCACTTGGGCCGACGGGGCAATCATCACGATTCACACCGTCAAGTCGGTCCTGACGGGCCAGGACGTTGACGCCGCGACACTGGTCAATGCCGCCGCCGAGCTAGCACAGGCCCAGTACGACTTGGACGTGTTCTCACCGACTTGGATTCAGGCGGCCATGTTGACGGGGCACACACCGATACCCAATTCCAGCGACGCGACAGGCTTCCTCAACTCCTACGCTGACCTACTCGCGCAAGCTTCCCAGGCCAACATGTCCTACTACAAGCAGACCGCAGAGGCGCTGAAGATGTCGGCTATCCCGTACGACGTGGATTGGGTGACAGCCGCAGCCGGACGCTGGGACGCGGTACGCCAGGCCGAATCCTGGCCCCAGGTGGCCATCAAGCTCGCGACGGCCATTTCGTCGATGGTCTACAGCGCGGATCTGGTTGGAAGCCTCGGCGCTGTGGTGGATGACAGCGGAATGATCAACGCCGAAGGGCTCGTCCAGATTCGTGACCTGGTGGCACTCGACTCGCAGTCGACGCTCGCGCGCGACGAGGGTGTCCGCCTGGTGCGCGGGCTGGCCGGGGCGAAGCTGGATCCAAGCTACGCGCGCTGGAATAACGAGTATGGCTACGCCGTCTTCCACCTGCCGGACTCGGCGAGTATCACAGATCAGGAGCGACGCGAAGGCCTCGCCTACCAGTGGTACGCCAACCTCAACGCCCAGTTGCTCAGCGCCCTGAATAGGTCGTTCCAGAAGTAGCGGCCGCTCACGACCATCCGCGACTGGGTAGAAGGCCGGGCGCGTAGGTGGCAGACTCAACGCGTGAAGTGGACCGGACGCAAGCGCCACCTCAAGTCTCGCCGCGGGCGTCCGGGCCAGAAGCGCGCGACGGCCGGATTCGCGGCTCTCGCCCTGGCGGCGTCGCTCGGACTTGCGACCGCATGCGGTCCCTTTGGTTCCGGTCCCGATGAGATCGACGAAGTCACGGTGCGAGCCCTTTGGTTCGGCCTGCAGTCCCATGGAGGCTACGAGCACGGGGTAACCCGCGTTGTAGTCACCGGCTTCCACACGCCGGGCAGCTCCGAGTTCAAGGTCGACCTCAGCGAGTTCGAAGCCGCCGGAACCGTGGAGTTCTTGAAATCCTCCGCGTGGACTGCCGCGACCCTGGCGGCCTTGGCGTCTGCGATCGATCCTCGCGGCTGGTCGATCAAGTTCCACACGGACGAGAGAATCGAAGGACCTTCCGCTGGGGGCCTGCTCACTCTGGCCTCAAGCGCGGCGTTCGCCAACACATCAGTACCTGACAACGTCTCGATGACCGGCGCGATCCTGCCAGGGGGTGGGCTCGGCCATGTGGGCGGCATCCCGGAGAAGATCCGCGCCGCAGCCGAAGCCGGGATAACAACAGTTCTGATCCCCGTAGGTCAGCGAACCAGCATGGATCCCGTGACGGGCGGAAGCATTGACGTGATCAAAGAGGGCCGATCCCTTGGTGTGGATGTCCGCGAGGCGAGGTCTGTGTGGGACGCGTACGGGCAGCTCGTCGGGAAATTTGGCGATTGGCCGGCTAAGGAGCCGGGGCCCATGGACCCGGACCTCGCCAAGCTTCTCAGGTCTCGCACCAAGTCGGCGCTAGACCGTCTGTCAGCACTCAAGATCGCTCCAGCTCCGACCGACGCGACCAAGGCCAGGCGTCGGAACCTTGTCTCGGCCGTCGAGCGCGATCGGCGATCCGCGTCCAGGAACCTGGCGGCCGGGAAACTGACGGAAGCTGCCGCGGACGCGACAGTGGCGGAGCGCTCGGTCTTAACCTGGAACGCCACGGCCGCGGCGATACCTGGGGCTCACTCCGAGCCGGGGCGCCAGTTCACGGACACCATGGACTTGGCGGACTCCCTGGAGTCACAGGCCGAATCAGCCCTGGAAGAAGCTTCCCAAACGCCCGCGCGATTCATGGAGCAGCTCACCACGATCCCCGACGCCCTGACCCTGGCCAATGACGCCATCACCTCAGTTCGCGCGATCCAAGGGAACCTGTCCAAGGGACAGGACCCGGTTGTCAAGGCAGCGACACTGGTCAACGCGGCCGCTGAGCTGGAACAGGTCCGGTTCGACCTTGAGGTGAACCTGCCCACTTGGCTGCGCGCGGCAGTGGTCACGGGCCATGCGCCGATCCCCAACCGGCGCGACGCGCGCGAGTTCCTCAACTCATACGCGGATTTCCTCGCTCAAGCGGCCCTAGCCAACTTGGCCTACTACGAGCAGACAGCCAAATCGTCCAACAGCCCGGCGATTCCGTTCGACGAAGCGTGGACGAAGGTCGAACTCCAGCGCTGGTCTGAAGTAAAGGATGCGACTTCCTGGCCCCAAGTGTCCATCAAGCTCGCCACCGCCATTTCGGCTCTGAGTGCTGGCGCCGACCTCGTCGCCAGCACTGGCACTGTCGTCGACGACAGCGGCACGATCAACGCTGAGGGGCTCATTGAGATTCGTGACATAGCGACACTCAAGCATCAATCAGATCTGGCTCTCGCCGAGGGTGCTGACCAATCCCGCTGGCTCGCCGGAGCGGACTTGGATCCGAGCTACTCGCGGATGACCAACGAATACGGCCACGCGGTATTCACCCTGCCTACCGAAGCGAACATCGCCGATCAAGAGCGACGCCGTGGCCTCGTGTACCAATGGTACGGAAACATCAACGCGCAGCTCCTGCTCGCGCTGAGCGAGTCGTTCAAGAAGTAGCGGCGACTGCCGACCTGGGCGGAGCGTAGCTTGGCGGGCGCGGAGGCGAGCCAGCGCGGGACTCATCTGTCCGTTTTGTCGGGTTCCTGTGCAGCGATCGACCCGGAATGGTCGCTAAGAACGGGAACGCCGGGCCGGTAGCAACCATAACGGGCAGATTGGCGAGGCGTGCCGGTTCGGGCACGGCGAACCAGTCCAGTTACGACACCCCGCCCGACTCCGAAGGACCACGTAACCCAGCGACCTCCGGCGCCTGGCCACCAGCCATCCCCAGGGGGTAGCGGAACTTCGCGAACCGTCACCCACGCCAGCGCCGACAAGGCCACGGCGACACTCCGTCGGCCGTCCACAGCCGGGACACTCCCGGACATTGAGGATCCCGAGGTCGCCGGACGGGAATGACGCTCGACCGTGGAGCCTCAGTCCTTGGCATCCAACCGTTCGACCCGTTGGCCGGTCAGGGACGCGATGAGGTCGAAGTCCTTGTCCACGTGCAGGACGGTGAGGCTGTTGAGCTCGGCCGTCGCCGCCACGACGAGATCGGGGATCGACGGGGCGCGATGCTGTCCACGGTCGGCCAGAAGTGACTGGACCTCGAAAGCTCGGTCCTCAATCGCCGGGGTCAGATACTCCACCGTCAGGTTGGCCAGTGGTGGCGACCGGAACTCACTGCGCAGGATGAGCCCGGATCGCGCCGAGAATCCGACCTCGAGTCGGGTCAGTGCGCACATATGCACTAGGCCGCGTTCGATCCTGGTCGCCCACTCATCCGCCCGCGCGCTGCGGGCGAGACGGACCAGCGCTGACTTGTCAATGAGCCACTCAATCAAGACCATGCCTGCCTCGACGTGGACGGATCCGCTAGGTCCTCGAACGTCGATGAGAACCGCTCCAGGTCTGCCGCAACCACCGAGGACGTAGATCGGTCGACCCATTGGGCCAGGCCCCGGCGAACTAGCTCGCTGCGGGAAAGTCCAAGCCGAGCAGCTCGGGCATCGATCGCAGACAGCACACGTTCCGGAACGGTCCGGATCAGCACGTCGGACATGACACGCCTCCAGTAGGTGATATCCAAGGATATCACCTACCACGGCGGCGCCCCACGCACCAGCCGCGAGGTCAGGGCGTGTGTCCCGGGGGGTCGGGACCAGTCCCCCACTTCGTGGGGGGACCCCCCGCGGAGTGGGGGAGGGGACCCCCAGCGTGAGGCTTGCAGCTGCGGGGACGACCTGCGGGGGGCACCCGGCATGGCTCGAGTCCGGAAGGCTTCAGTCCACTGGCGTCGGCATGCGCTTCGACGAGATGCGACCGACGCCATCGGCGCTGTGTCCCAGATGTACAGGAAGACCAGGGCACCGAGGTATGGCAAGACGATAGCCACCATTCCCGTACCAGACCCGGTGCCGTCGGCAGTATGCGGCACTATGACAGATCGCGCACCCGAAGCCCAAGGCGAGAATCGTGACCGTCAAGCCCCTTTCCGCTTGGGCGCCTCATCCTTGTTCTGCCCAGAGAAGCGCCTGAAGTCGATGCTGCCAGGGCTGCCGCCGGCGTATCCATGGGTTTGGGAGTCAGCGGACTTGGGCAGGAGCGGGGGCAGGAGCGGGGGCGGGGGCGGAAGCGAGCCAGCGCGGGACTCATCTGTCCGTTTTGTCAGGTTCCTGGGCAGCGATCTGCCCGCTCTGGGGGTACCCCCAAACGGGCAGATTGGCGAGGCGTGCCGGTTCGGGCAGGGCGAACCAGTCCCGTTACGACACCCCACGCCACGTCACGCGTTAACCGCCGCCAGTAGTCCCCCTCCCCAGCCGCGAGGTCAGGGCGTGTGCCCCGGGGGTCGGGACCAGTCCCCCACTTCGTTGGGGGTCCCCTCCCCCACTCCGTGGGGGGTCCCCCCGCGGAGTGGGGGAGGGGACCCCCAACGGAGTGGGGGAGGGGACCCCCAGCGTGAGGCTTGAAGCCGCAGGGTCGACCCCCGGGGCACACGGCATGGCTGGAGTCCGGCAGGCTTCAGTC
>JAUYJT010000081.1 GCA_030700225.1 Candidatus Nanopelagicales bacterium
GAGCGGCTGAGTACCGCGGGGCACAGGGGCGGACCGGCTCGTAGTAGTGATGATGGTTCTGTAATGGGGCTGGAGCGAAGGGGCCGGGCGGGTCAGGTCGCCGTGACGCCAACCCAGGTTGGGGAGGAGCGTCGGGGTGGACCGAAGCAGTTGCCGACCCGTGGGAGCCGTATGACGGGAGACTGTCACGTACGGTTCTGCGAGAGCCGGGGGGTGCAACTCCCCCCGGCTACTCACCTCAACTTGCCTTGGTGGGGGGCTCACGTCGTTGGCAGTTACCGACGTGTCCGAAGCGTGACAACGGACGGCAGGCCCATGTCAGCGCACTGGAAGGGAAGCCGGTGCTCGAGGCGGTGGAAGCGGCCAGTTCCTGGCTCTTTGGATCGACGTTCAATGAGCTCGGCGCGAGGGGCTGCCCCCGACCAGCTCCACGGCGGCGCTCATTCCGGAAGCCAAACGGCAGAGAGGGCACTCGTAAGCCTGGGCGGGGATATCGGGCACACCAAGATCGAGTTGCTCCAGCCGAGCTGCGGCGGTCGCCCAGCGATCCAGGTTGATGCCCTTCGGCAGATCAGACTTCTTGAAGCCGTAGTGCTCCCTGAGTCGCGCCTCGATCCGTGCGCCTGTTCCCGTCGGCTTTTCGAAGTGGGCTAGCAGCCAGGCTTCGAACTTGGGCGCAGTTATCATTACCCGCGTCTGGTCTTCAGCCGACTGCTTCTCGATCGACTGCCTGAGTCGCGCGCAGGTCACGTGCGGGTGCTTCTCCGCATCGACGACGAGCCAGACTTCTTCGAATCCGTCGAGATTGGTGCGCTCCAGGGCCTGAACAATGCCGCCTCCGCCCTTCGCGTTGATGATCTTGCGGATGTGCCGCGTCGCCTCTCGGAGGCGGACAGCCTCAAGGTAGTTCGCCTCGGTGTACCCCTCTGTCACGACCAGGATCGGTCGGCGCGGGGAACGCATCATCGCTATCGCCCGGACGACTCGGCGCGTTGCGGGAGGTGCAGGGATGGCACGGCGCCGTATCGCCCGACGAGGTACCGGTGCTCCTGATCGACAGTCGGGCGCACACCGGGGAAGTCGCCCAATCGGAATAGGGTGCTGGCTCCGTCGGTGTCCTTCTCGGTGAACCACACTTCGTGGCGGGATAGGGGCTCAATCGAACTGCGCCCGAACAGGTGAGTGTCGTGAGTCGTGGCGATCAGCTGGGCGCCATGAGGGTTGGTCGAGCTCGATCGGAAGAGAGCGACGAGGTCCTCGACCAGGGTGGGGTGCAGGCTCGCGTCGAGTTCATCGATAACTGCTACGCCGCCGGTCCGCAGGGCGCGTTCGGCGAGAAGCCCCGCAGCCAGGTACGTCATCGTCCCGTCGGATTCCATCGCCTCCGGCAGATAGTAGGTCTCGCCCCTTGCCGTCGTGTGGCCGAACGTCAGCGCCGCGAACTCGCCAGCGGGCGGCAGGATGTTCATTCCGGGGAGAGCGTCCTGAATCCGACGTGCGGTAGTGCGCAATTCATCCAGCTGTGCGGTCGTGAGCCTAGTGCCTCGCACTTCGTCTATGCCGAGGTCCGCGCTGCGCGCCAGATCCTTCACCAGGGGCAGGTCTTCTTCCCGGACCAACTGACTGAGAGCGCGGGACTGCCCTTCTGGCGTCCCAAGTCGGCGGGCGGTCAGGAGTCGCTTTGTGATCCAAGAAAACGCAGGGAGCAGACTTTGTTCGTTCTCCTGTGCCGCCACGGACAGGAGTAGGGAATTCCGGCGGAGCTTCGGCTGCAGCGAGAGAACGCTCCGATCCGTTGTCATCACGTCTTGATCTGAACGCCGGAAGAGCCAGCGTGATCGGCGCGAACTGACTGACTTGTGCCGAAGGGTCTCGGAGCGGACGCTACTGGAGTCCATGGTCACCGTGTACTCGTACTGTCCCGGGGGGCCGTCGGAGGGGACGAACGTGATCCGCCAAGTCGTCGGATGCGTTGCCGCTTCGGCGCGAAGGAGGAACGGCCTAGCGTTGGTGCCTCCTTCCGGATCCCAGGATCTGTGAGAGTGCGCGACCGCCGACTGCAAGCGAACGATCGCCTCGAGCAGAGTTGTCTTGCCGCTGGCGTTCGCTCCATAGGTCACGGCGACCGAGGCGACCTGTTCGCCGAAAGGGGTGAGGCCGTGCGGAGCGTCGGTCGAAGCGGGGACGCGCAGGTCCAGAATGGCGCGGTCGCGGAAGGCGCCGAAGTTCTCAACCGCGAAGCTGACGAGCATCTCTAACCACCTCTGATACGAGTATCTTAGCTCTACCTGCGCCAAATATTGTAGATATCGGCCGTTATTGCACGCATGCAGGTTGTCTGAGCGTCGAAACCCAGTCCCGAGCTGACGAGTGACGCAGCGACCCTGGTGCCCGGTCGGGCGACTGGAGCGCTCCACCAGGCGAGGAGCGTGGAGGATCGGGGTAGGATGACGGTATGACCGCACAACCTGTTGGTGATAGGCCACCATCGCCGCCGAAGGTGAAGAAGTCGCTGTCTTTGGACGAGGACCTGGTGCGGGAGTTCAGCTACGGGGAGCTGGCTCCCATCGTCAACGCTGTCCTGCGGGCGGAGAAGCAGAGGCGCGACCGACGCCGCGACCTGGGCGCGCTGCTGGAGCGACTCGCCGCCGAACGTGGCCCCACGGACCCGGACGAAGTCGCGCGATTCGAGATGTTCCTTCGATGAGCGCTGTCGTCCTCGACGCTGAGGCGCTGTCCCGGCTGGTCAATGGCGGGCGGCACGAACGCACCGTGCGAGCGGCGCTTGAGGCTGCCTACAACACGAACGCGAACGCTGCCGTCCCCGCGGCCGTGCTGGCCGAGCTCTACCGGGGTGGACGGCGCGACCAGGCGCTGGACTCCTTTCTCAGCCGCGACAGCAGTCTTGACGTGACGCCAACGGATCGCGGTCTTGCCAGAACCATCGGAAATGTCCTGGCCGCCGTAGGGCGCGGGTCCAGTCATCACGTCGACGCGTCAGTCGCCGCGGTCGCTATCAAGAATGGTGGTGGCGTCGTGATCACCGCTGACGCCGATGACCTTTCCGTCTTGTGCGCGGGGTTCCCCGGGATACTCATCCAGCGGATCTGAATCGGCGAGCCGTTCCAAGCGCCGTTACCGGGTCGCGGCGTGCGTCGCCGGTCGTCCACCGCAGGCGCCATCGCGTCGGAGGCGTCCGGACCGCACCCGAGGCCCCGGGCGGACGGGTGCGACATGGGCGCGGAACAATCGGCGCGGGAACTGAATCCGGGCGGCGGCCAGCCGAGTCCGGGCCCCAGCGCCCACCATCACCGCCAACGAGGGAGGACCACGTGGCGAACTTCGAAGACATCACCTACGCCATCGAAGACCGCGTCGCGATCATCACGATCAACCGTCCGGAGCGCTACAACGCATTCCGCGCCAAGACGGTCGATGAGTTGATCAAGGCGTTCCGCCTGGCCTGGGCCGACAAGGGGGTCGCCGCCGTGATCCTGACCGGCGCGGGCCAGAAGGCCTTCTGCACCGGAGGCGACGTCAAGCAGCGCGCCGAGACCGGCGACTACGGCCCGAGCGAGTCCGGCATGTTCGAGATCGGCCGCCTGCACAAGGTCATCCGCGACATCCCCAAGCCGGTCATCGCGGCGGTCAACGGCGTCGCGGTCGGCGGCGGCCACGTCCTGCACGTCCTGTGCGACGTGTCCATCGCCAGCGACACCGCGCGCTTCGGACAGGCCGGCCCGAAGGTCGGCTCGTTCGACGCCGGCTTCGGCTCGGCCTACCTCGCCCGCGTCGTCGGGGAGAAGAAGGCCCGCGAGATCTGGTTCTGGTGCCGCATCTACGACGCCGAGCAAGCCCTGGCTATGAACCTGGTCAACAAGGTCGTCGCGCCCGACCAGCTCATGGCCGAGGCCAAGGCCTGGGGCGCCGAGATCGCCGGCAAGAGCCCTACCGCCATCCGGTTCCTGAAGCAGTCCTTCAACGCCGACACCGACCATCAGGCCGGGTTCAGCAACTTGGCGATGACGGCGCTCGACCTGTTCGTCGAATCCCCCGAGGGCGCGGAGGGCGCGGCCGCGTTCGCCGAGAAGCGCCCCCCGGACTTCGCCCAGCACGTCCACTGGCACTGACCAGGGGGCCAGACAAGTCCGGCCAACTGCGCCCGGACCCAGTCGGCGCCATGGCCGAGATGAGTCAACGCGCTGTCGACTCTCGCGGCGCCCATCCGGATATGCTTTGGGCATTGAATCCCGAGGTGGGGCTTCGTCCCCGCCTCTATTCAGTCCCCGGGGAGCGAGAAATCGCTCCCCGTCTCATTTCCGGAGATGGCCGGTCGGCCCGCGCCCGTGCCGCATGCCTGCGCGGCGTCCGGCGCTCACCAACTGAACGGCCTTTCCCAACGTTGAACCGAGTCGGACTCGGCAGTCCTCCGGAACCCAGACCGCTCCAAGAGACGCTGGCCCGGCGTGTTGCTGGGTGCGACGTGGCCTGCCGCTAGGGCTCGGTTGAAACCGAGCGCGCTCAGATCGCTGCCCGCGCGGCGGATCGCATGGACGATCGTTTCGTCCGCGAGCGAGCCGCCTTGCCCCCTCCATTCCACGGAGACCGCGATCGCTCGTATGAACGTGACGGGGGTGCGCTCGACCGTGTAGTAGGCGAGGTTCACCACGGACGCGATTCGGCGCTGGGCGATTCCCAGGAGAAGGACTTCGCCCGCAAGGGGTGGCCGCAGCCGCCTGATGAAAGCTTGGACCTCCCATTCCCACGGTTTCGGGTGTGGAAGCGTGCGCCCACCACTCCTGGGCTTCGCCGTTGTGCAGGTGAAGCTTGGTAGGTCAAGGCGGTGGGACTTGGCGGCGTCAACCCATTCCATGCCGGGTCAGCCGACGAGGTCGATTCTGGGGAACGATTCCGACTCAGCGGCCTCGACCATCTTCCTGAGTTCCTCGCGGCTTGGCTTCGCGCCAGGACCAGCCGCGTATCTGGCCGCCGCCGCCTCCTCCTCTCTATCCTCCGAGTCACCCAAGGACTCCTTTGTAGGGGAGCCAAAGTCAGCGGCCGGCACAGCGGGAAGAACGTCCACGACAGCCGCGTGGCCGACGAGATTCCTGAACACCCACACGGCGTCGCCGCGGTGGAGGGTTTCGACAAGAGAACTCGGGAGCAGCAACTCGATCATCACCCCATTACGAGTCGTTGTTGCGACGATGCGGGCGGAGTCGTTGCCCGTTTCGCTCACTTCTCCGGCCGCGAATAGGACCTCGTCGATCCGCGCCCAGTGGTCAACAGCGTCGCTTGTGTCACGAAGGAGGTTCGCGTAGAAGTCCGCATCGGGGAGATCCTCCGGGGGGTTCCATCGGAGATACTCGCGGAGTCGCGCCCCGTAGCGCCGCTCCAGCCGAGCGGCGGCAGCCGTCAAGTACTCAGCGCCCGCTGAGTCCCCGGCTCTGTCCGCGCGGACCGCCAGCGCGGCCAGCACGCTGTGGAAGGTACGTTTCCCCGCGAGTCTGCCGTTGCCCCCTTGGGGCGTTGCGATGAAGCCTCGGGAGCCCACCCCCCTTTTCAACAGCGCGCGGTACCGCCCCCGAGTTGTCTTCCTCAACGGGTCGGACGCCTGCGTCAGAGCAGTCCAGTCAACGACCGGCTTTGGGACCGGCCTCTCCATGGTTTCCATGACGAACCTCCGTCTCCTAGGCTACGCGCACCGAGCGGCTAATGGAACCGTTCGGTAGTGGTCTAACTTCCGGCGCGGCCGGTGACTGGCTGTCTCACTACCGCCCGCTTGCTGAGTTGACCGGCCCAGGCGCTTGCCCCGGGCGGACGGCATTTGCAGCTCAAGCTGGCCTGCGTTGCCGACCCGACACTCCGAGTTGCGTGTCGCCTCGCTGGGCCGAGGGACCGTTTGTCGTTGCGCTGGCTTCCGGTCTACAGGTCGCAGATCCAGGCCTGCAGGCCCGGGCTGCTCCTGTGCATACTTCGGGCGGCGTCGGCCCCGCGGACTTCGTCCAGCACGTCCACTGGCACTGACGGGCCCGCGAATCGGATAGGAGTTCGGCGGGCAAGGCGCAACGGCGATCACCTTCGCGACCAGATCGCGATCGGCATCGTCCAGGAAGAAGAACCGCTCCAGCTCCGCCTGCGACAGATCCGCCCCGAACCATGCGAACCTGGCCGCCTTGCCCAGGCTCCAGGACTCAGCAACCACAAGAGCCGGACCCCGCGGCCACCAGGCGGGTCTCAGGCGAGAGACGGCCACCTCAACTTCCACGAGACCCGGGACAACCTCGGACGCCGATATCGGACTGCGTTTACTTGAAACGTGGCCATAAGGGCGTGAACCGTGAACCGGTGTGTGTGGCGCTAATCGGCGGCTTGTTCGGCGTCTGGCGTTGCCGCTTGCGCCCGTTCGGTGCGCCGCTGCCGGCGCGCAAGCCGATACTGGTCGCCGAAACGGAGAATCAGCCCGATCAACAGCGCAGCCGCAACCCAATACATCCCGATCTGGGTGAAGGGGGCATTGCGCGGCCCGAGATTTACATCTGCCACCAGCACGACCTTCTGCCCAGCCGGATCAGTGACTTCCTCTTTCCACACTGCCTGCCCGTTGGCATTGATGATCGCTGAGTCGAAGCCTTTCGCCGACTTCACGAACGGAACCCGGTTCTCGATGGCGCGGAACGTGAGAGTCTGCCAGCGCAGCGGGCCGAAGCTGGCGTCATCAAGCGACGGTGTCGCGACGATCTGGGCGCCGTTCTTCACGGTCTCGCGCGGGGAGCTCTGAGGGAAGTCGTAGTCGAAGCAGATGATGACACCCAGCTGGCCAAATGGCGTCTGATACGGCTGGTAGACCGGGTCGGTGTTAAAGCCCTCGGCCATGGCGATCACCGGGTGCACCTTGTGATACACCTGCCCCTGCACGCTTCCGTCGGGCCCGAAGACCGCGGCCAGATTGCTGGCGCGCAACTCGGGATAGCCGGGCTCAAAGCCGACCACGAGGGTGGTCTTGGTCTGCCTGGCCAGGTCAGCTATCCATTGCCCTTGAGCAGCGGTCACATCGTAGTGAAAAAGGATCTCCGGCCAGACCACGAGAACGGCGCCTTTGGCAGCGGCCTCACGGGTCATCTCCTCCATCTGCGTTCTGGCCATCGCCATCCGCGCGATTTCCTCGGCCGGATCGCCGGCCTTGGCCTTCAGCGCCGCCTCCCGCGTGCCGACCTTCGCCGGATCAGGCTGCAGTGCGGCGACCCTCACGGCCGGTCCGAGCTGGCTGTTGACCTGAGCGTTGATCAGCAGGCTGCTCGCGACCCAGAGGACCGCCAGGCCGCCGGCGATGGCGGCCGACCAGGCAACCGTGCGCCGGGGAATCGGGACTGTGGCCAGCGCTGGCCAGCGGCGGTCGAACCAGCGCAGTACAGCGAGCGCGATCGCGGCGTTGATCACCATCAGCAGGAAGCCCAGCACCGGCGTGCTCACGACGCTGATCGGCTGAACCAGGTCGGGCACATACGCGAGCCGGTAGGCGATCCAGTAGTTCGTCGCCGTCAACAGGTTCCAGCCGAGCAGCACTTCCACGCCGACCCATAGCAAGGGCAGCTGAATGAGGAACCAGCGGTAGTTCGTCCGTTCGCTGTAACGGCGGTCGAACGCCGCCAGGAACCACCAGACGGAGCTGAGAATCAGCGCGATCAGAGCGGCTGCCCCGATGCCCGCAATGCCTCCGAGGATCCCCGAAACCGCACGCCCGAGCGCAAAGAAATTTCCGAAGGCGGCGATGGCGACGGCAAGCCCGGACATCCGGGGCGACAGCAGGCGGTACTGAGCGACATACATCGGCACGAAGGCGATGAGGATCAGGGGCCACAAACCGCCGTTGCCATCCCAGGTCAGGAACAGCATGACTGCACTGATGGCGGCGAGCCCGATTCCGAGCCAGGTCCGCCGCCTGGACTTCGGAGAGGCTGCGACCAAGGGCGCCAATTCAGGCGCAGATGCGGTATCAGTCATCAGAGGTCGCTCCTCAAGGACGGGCCAGCGGCGGACTCCAGCTCCTGATCGGAAACCTCCTGGTCCGACCTTGCCGCCAGGGCGTAGATCTCTTCGGCGCTCACTTCGATTCCGGCGTCAGTGGCGACCTGAGCCGCCTCCCAGGCGGTTTGGCCGCGCCGATGGCAGCGGCGAAATCCTGATCCGCCTTCAGTCGTTCGGCCAGCGTGGCCACCTGTGCTGCAGTCATGGCTCCCGCCCTTCGGTGAAACGGCTGGCGTTTGCCAGCATTCCTCACGCTACTGCGCAGAATGCACTCCGAGGTACCTGGAATGAAATGTTGTGGTAGTTCGCTTGGTGTGGGCGTGGGTGTGTCAGCGCCCGCCGCGTGTCCCCCAGAAGGGGGGTCCCCCTCTGGGGGAGCGTCCAGAGTGGCACCGGCAGACCACCACACCCAGGCCAGGCCACTATTTCGCGGGCATCATTGGTGAGTCTCGCCGCCACCCCGCGTCCCTGCTCGTGTTGTAGCTACGCTGCGATTGGTTGAGCTCTTCTCGGATCGAGGAGGAAGAATGAGTCGGCGCAGAACCTTCACGGCTGCGGTGGCTCTTGCTGTCATGGCCGTTCCGGTGCTGTCGAGTTGCGGGAATCAGGCCGCCAGCGACGAGGTCGGGCCGCGCATGCAGGCGTCAGTCGACCAGGTGTTCGCGCAATACCGCGACAGCCATGCCCTGCCCGATGGCGCCGGGGTCCTGGTCCGACTCGTGAGCCCCAATGGAACGTGGACTGTCGCCTCCGGAATGCCCGAAGGCACCAGTGCTGATTCGCATTACCGCATCGCCAGTGTCAGCAAGACGTTCACCGCGGCTTCGGTCATGCTGCTGCGACAGCAGGGCAAGCTGAATATCGATGATCGCGTGACGCAGAACATCCCGGGCACGACCTATTCCTACCTGCCAGCCACTCCCCAGTACGCCATCCCGTACAAGGACAAGATGACGATCCGGCAGCTGCTCTCCCATCGGGCCGGGGTATTTGACGTGTCCAACAACCCGGTCCCGAAGACCAGCAAGGCACCCTACGCGGGCAAGACCTACGACCAATACATGACCGAGTTCAGCGGACCGGATCATCAGTTCACGGTCGACGAACTCGCCGGGGTGCTGTCAGCCAACAAGTTGTCGTTCTTCAAACCCGGAACTGACTACCACTACAGCGACACGGGCTACAACCTTCTGGTCAAGATCGTGGAACGGGTTTCGGGCACGCCGTTCAACACCTTTGTCGCGGATAACATGCTCGGGCCCATCGGATTGCCGCAGACGTCGGAGGTCTGGAGCGCGTACGACTTCGCGATGCCAGCGCCGTTCATGACCGGCTACGTAAACGTCGGCGGGGGTTGGCAGCCGATCAGTGAAGACAACATGTCATCGCAGGTAGGCCCCGGGAGCGTAGTGAGCACGCCGACGGACATGACCCGCTGGATTGCCGCGCTGCTGTCCGGATCTGGACCGCTCAACGCCGAGACCGTCGCGGAGATGACGACGGTGCCCGACGGCAACGAGACGTACGGTTTGGGTATCAGCTCAACGGAACTGGGTATGGGTCACTCTGGTGCGCATCCGGGTTACGTCAACATAGTGCAGTACGACCCGAAACAGGACGTGAGCGTCGTTGTGGTCACGCCATTCATCGACTACACGCGGCCGATAGAGGAGCATCTCGCGTTGCTTGTTGAGGTTGGCAAGCGGGCACGAGAGGCAGCGGGCTACCCGGAGCCCTGGCGGCCAGACTCGCGCTGACCCGGTTGCCGACAGACGAAGCCGACGTGGCCAACACCGCGTTTCAGCCCCCCAGGCCGCCTCCCCGATGATCTTGTTGCGAAAACGGCCAAATGTGGCCGCTTTCGCGTTCTGAAGTGGCCGGAATCGCTACAAGATCGCCGCGAGGCTTGACGCACGCCCCAGGGCGGACCGGGTCGGGCGAGGCGCGGAACAATCGGCCCAGGAGCTGAATCTGGGCGGCGGCAGTGACACGGACCCAGGCCCAGCGCCAACCGCTCCTGGGCTTCGCCGTTGTGCAGGTGAAGCTTGGCAGGGCACTGCAACGCGTTGGTGTCTCTGCGCGCGACGGGGCCGCTACTCGTCGATCACGAAGCGGTTGATGTCTGGTCGGTCGCCCTCGCTGATCGTCACGTAGCTGCCGTTGTCGCTGGCGAATCCGAGAGCCTCGCCCTGCTCCTCCCCAACGCTCAGTAGTTCGCAGCTCGCCGTTCCCAACGTGTCCCACAGGGGTTCGGCCGGATCCCTTGCCCAGCCCCGGATACCCGAGTACGTGCGGATGGCGATCGCCCGACCGTTCGGTGAGACGTCTCCGCCCGTCGCGACTGCGCTCAACTGAAGGGTCCCGCGGAGCTGAAGCACCGACTCCTGGTCGCCGGCGCCAAGCGCGGGCAAGCTGTACAGACCGGCCACGCCGGTGTTCGTCTTTGTGACAATCAACAGGTCGCCGGTGAGCGGATCCACCAGGAGGGTTTCCGCGTTGTGCGCTCCGTCAGGGTAGGTCAGGGAAAGGACGTCGTAGTCCACAACCGAGGCATTGGCACCTACCGGGGATGGCTCTGGCACCCGGTAGACCACGATCCCCGCGCGGGCCAGGTTGTTGTCTCCTATGTCTGCCGCATACAGGTAGTCGGTGTCCGCGATCGGACCCGGGCCAATCGCGATGTCCTCCCAATCTCGGGCCACTGCGCCAGTCAGGGAGACGGTTCGCAACAGTTGTCCATCGGCGCTCATCGAATAGAGCGCCGGTCCATCGCCGCTGTCGTTGTGTACCCACCAGGCATCGGTTCCGGTGCGACTGGCGACCAGTCCCGAGATCTCGTCAAGACCAGAATCGCCGACCTGTCCAACCACCGAGTGGCCCACATCCGCCGCGCATATGTTGGCAGGCGCCGGCGGATCGGGGACTGTCGGCGAATCAGGTGTTTCGGGAACCACGACGTTGATGGTGCGTGCCCGGGTCGCGGCTCTTCGATAGTCGTTCGTGAGCGGAACGCGCAAGCGGAACTGCTGGGGGCCTGGGTCGGTCGGACGCATCCGGACGGTAAGGCGGCCGCGATCGTTCGTCTTGAGCCTGCGGGATACAGAGTTTCGCCACGATGTGCCGGTCTGCTTCGTCTCGAGAATCACGACTCGTGCGATGAGGCGGGTCCCGGAACGAACGCGTACCCGGTCGCGAATGGCCTTGCCTGACTCAATCGCGCGGGTTCGGGTGGACCAACCACGGATCCTCGTCCTGCGCGCCGCCCCCTGGTTCGCCGAAGCCGCACTCACGAGCTGTTGGTCTAGCTTGACTTGGGGTTTCGGCGCGTGAGCCCCCGATGTGGCGCCTGCGGGGATGAGCGCCGCGCTGAGGCCGAGCGCAACGATGACGCCTACCGTCCTCGTCATTGGCACCCCACCTCCCGACTCCAAGACCGCTCTGGCCGCGTCTCCACGAGGCCCCGGCCTTCGAGTCACGATCTGTCGGCGCCCCAATACGGTCGGGCCCGAGCCTCCAGGCGCACAGCCTCACATCTGTTGTTTCGTCTCGCGCGTTGGCGCTCTTGAGTTCCTTACCCTGTGATCTTCGGTGTTGTTGATTGGCGCGCAGATCCCTCCGGGCCAGTCGGCCCAGCGATGAATCCCGCCGGGCCTGGGAGGATCCGCAGGCCGCGAACGGCCTGGCCAGATCCCCGGCCTCGCGCGTCGCCTCCCCGTGGCGGCCAACACCTCGTCGAGGATCCTTCCCTTGTCCGGCTTCGGCTCTTCCGCGCACGCGGTCCGGAGCTTGTTGGTCACATGTCGCCTCGCGGCCATGTCGATCTTGCCTTCCACATCAGGCAAGGCTGCCCCCGCGCCAGGAGACACCACGCGCTCAAAGAAGCTGAGGCACGCCGCTGCTTGACACCCAGCGGGGGGGCTACCGTGACTGCCTGGTGTCAGCGCGGACACAGAGTCGATCTGCGAGCAGCAGGGGCGCAGAAGGAGGATTCGCGGAAATGAAGTTGTTGTTGACCAGCCTGCTGTCGGCAGCCGTTCTGCTCTCCGGAACTGCACGACGCCCGGCCGGGTCAACCACGGCGATCATGTTGGTAATGGTGCGTCGGCCAGGCGCGCACACCCAGCCGGTGAGCAGGTCGGTGAAGATCGCGAAGCTCGGTGCGCGGAACAGGCCGCGGGTCAAGTCGAGCAACGCGGCGAAGTCGCTCACCGGGCCTGCCTTTGGGCGCCGGCCCGACCCGACAGCAGCGCGGCCAGCCCGGTGTCGCCCTCGTTCACGAGCCGGGCCGAAGCGGTACGGTACCGCTCGACCGCGGCGCGAACCTTCTCGATCTCCTCCGAGGCCAGCATCACGGTGCGGTTGCGGCCGCCCTCCGAATAGCTCAACACCGTGCTCTCGTGCAACTGCCTGCCGTCGGCGCATCGGCAGGACGGTTTGCCGCAGCGGCGGCGCTGTACCACCACCGACCCGCGGATCTTGGACGGGAAACGGTTCGGGCTGCTCGGTGACATCTGTGCTCCATCCTCTCAGCTGCGCGCGGGCCGCGTGCAGATGACCAGGCTCTTACAGAACCACGCAAGAACTAGGGATCGCCTACGGCGAGTCGTCAATCAGATGAGCGGGACGGCCACCGACATGGGCCACAAAGTGCGAAAGTCCAGTTCAATGGAAGCCTGTCGGATTCATCCACCCTTCCTATCAAAGGCGGAATGTGGGGCAATCGGCCACTCGGCAGTGGGATGTGTTCGTCGGGCAGGACAACTGGGCAGATCTGTCGTTACATCGTAAACAGGAATGACATGCACGAAGACATCGGTGGTATGGGGACCGGGCCGATGGTAGAGCTTCTCCATGATGGCAACGGGGACGGCGCGTACGATGATGGTGGTTGGCAGGGCGGCGACTCAGGAGGACCATGCTACTTCCGCAAGGGGGACGGCGTACGGGTTGCTGGAAACGTGACGGGGACCATCAAGTGGTGGCCATGGGTTCCCAAGAGCTACTACTGCAGCCAGCTGAAGGGGGTTCGGGTATGGAACGGCTCCGCGAGAGTCAGATGATCCGGACACCATCGGTCAGCGCGAAATTCGGTGTTGCTTTGCTGGCTCTTGCCCTGATGGGCTGCGGCGGAGAGCCGGAAAATGATCAGCCGAGTATTGCCGTGACGTCAACTGGAGATCTCATCGCTGCCTGCCGCCAAGCGGCCGTGACCGAACCCCGTCCCCAGTTAACTGGTTCTTCGAAGTTGGGGGGGAGACACGATCTTGAGTTTGGTCAGCTTGGGCTGATTACGTCCGTGGCCCCTTGATGCTGGCGGTGTCTACGCCAAACCAGTAGAAGGAGCCACGGACATGGATGACGGTACGACGATT
>JAUYJT010000082.1 GCA_030700225.1 Candidatus Nanopelagicales bacterium
GACTCGCTGACGCCACGCATGAGCAGGAAGGCGCACATAGTGACTACGACCACGGCGGGGAGGTTGAACACGCCCCCGGCGGTGCCTGGAGGATTGGCGAGCGCGTCCGGAATCTGAATGCCGAATGTTGTGAGGAACTCGTTAAGAAACTGACCCCACCCAACGGCTACGGCGGACGCGGAAACCCCGTATTCGAGCATCAGGCACCAGCCGCACACCCAGGCCACGATCTCCCCGAGCGTCGCGTAGGCGGAGGAGTAGCTCGACGCCGATACGGGGATGGACCCGGCCAGCTCCGCATACGCCAATGCCGAGAAAGCGCAAGTGATCGCCGCGAGCACGAACGACAGCAGGACGGCGGGGCCCGCCTTTGGTATCGCTTCACCGAGAATGACGAAGATCCCCGAGCCGACTATCGAGCCGACGCCGAGGAAGGTCAAGGCCAACGGGCCCATGCTGCGCTTTAGCGTGCCGACGTCGCCCTCGGCGTTGATTTCGTCCGCGGGCTTGATTCGCAGGAGTTGCCGCCTGATCGGCAATGACCCCATGGTTCCTCCCGCCGATAACGCTCTGCCGCTCCTTGTTCGGTACCGTAACGAGAATTCCGCAGCGACGTTCTAGGACGGGACAAGCCATGCTCATCGCCATAGGAGTAACCCCGGACGAATCTTCCAGCGATGCTCTCGCTCTTGGGGCGGTGCTATGCAGATCGCTCGGCGCCGATCCGGTACTGGTGCATGTGTATGCGGAGGCGTATGACCCCGCCAGCGTCGGCCACGTTGATGCCGAGTGGACAGCGTTCCTGCGTGAGCAAGCCGCGGCCGTGCTGGCCGACTCAGTCGAAGAGATGGCGGAAGCACAAGGTTTCGCAGGCGTCGCGACCGCCATGCACGGCCATAGGTCAAGCGGTGTCGGGCTGAACGAAACAGCCACCGCTCTTGGGGCGGACATGATCGTTGTTGGCAGCTCCTCGGGAGCGTCGAACGGCCGCTTCCAGGTGGGGTCCACAGCCGATCAACTGCTCCACGGTTCCGCGTTTCCCGTGTGCTTGGCGCCCGTCGGATACCGGCGCACAGCCCCCCGTTCCATCGGAAGAATCGTCGTCGCGTTCCAGAACACGACCGAGTCGCAAGACGCCTTGCAACGGGCGGTCGAACTGGCGGAGTGCTCAGGAAGCGTGGTCGCGCCCTTGACCGTCCTCGTCCGGCACCGGACCTATGGCAGCAATCTGGGTTCCGCAGCCGAGCAAGCGGTCATCGAAGAGCAGAGGGAGGAGGCCGAAGCCAGCCAAGCGCGCGCTCTGCGCGATGTTCCCGCTTCTCTGCGGGGGGACAGCGTGATCGCTGTGGGTGATTCGCCGCTGGCGGCGTTGCAGCGTCTTGACTGGAGGGGCGATGAGGTGCTGCTGCTGAGCTCATCCAAGGAAGGCAAGATCATGCGAGTGTTTCTTGGTGACATGACGTACAAGCTGATCAGAGCCACGCCAGTGCCGGCGATTGTTCTCCCCCGGCGCACCTAGCCTCTGGACCGTGAAGCAGATCCGGCGCCATGTGGCAGGCGTTCTGTGGGGGGCGCGCGTAGCCTGGGGGCAGCGTCGTTCCGATCAGGAGGACTCATGGCGAATCGCACATACGGTCTCAGCGAAGTTGTAGGAACCAGCCCTGACGGCGTCGACGCGGCAATTCAAAATGCCATCACGCGCGCTGCCAAGACGGTTCGGCATATCGACTGGTTCGAGGTGACCCAGATCCGCGGCTACGTCCGGCACGGCAGCGTCGATCACTTCCAGGTGGCGCTCAAGCTTGGCTTCCGGCTCGAGGACAAGTAGAGCCGACGCCCCTGCGGATTCCCGGCGCGGCTTCTGCCCCCGGACGTCGCCGCTCCGCCAACCGTTGTCCGGGCGTGCCTGGCGGCATCCCCGACATCACCACCCGCCAGGAATCCGTGCGCGTGCGAATCGTCATCAACACCGCTCTACGGTGTCGCGACCAGCACCAGCACACGAGTGTCGGATTCGGCCCGGTGACGATCGGATCTGGGGGTACCCCCTCTGGGGGAGCAACTGGCGCCAGATGCGGTCGATCACGGGAACCGGGTCGGCCGGGCCGCGCAGAAACGCGGCGTCGTCGTTCGGGTCGAGGTGGATGGTGTAGTCCGGAATCTGTTGTGTTTCGCAAACAGTGTGCGTGTCGAATCTCCAGTCCGTATCTTCAACAACATGAAGAACATCTCGCTGCTGTCCAGACTCATGCTCTCCGCAGTCGTAGTGGGGGTGACTGCCCTGCCGGTTGGCGGGATCGCTGTTCCCGCATCCGCCGACCCGGGGCAATGCGTGGCATGGAACGGCAACGTGACGGGGATCATCGCCAACGCGAATGCCCGTGTCGCCAAGCTTTCCCAGTCGACTCTGAGACGGTGGTTCGACGTGCCCGATGGCTCCGGCAAGGCGAGGATCACCAAAGCCTTCGTGAATGCGTTTCCGACTGTTGCGAAGCCCACGGCTGGCGAGCAGCTGGGCAAGGTCCAAGTCGTCTATAACGTGTACTGGCAGCGCAGGCAAGGTGCGGACTACGCCATCGCGTTGAAGTACCTAGACGGCTGTCGCAACGGGATCAAGAAGATCGACTCCATGACTATTGGGAGTTTCGGGTTCCCGAACAAACCCAAGACGGATCTGAAAGCGGCCGTCAGGCTGACCAAGCAGTACCGCAAGGCCAACCCCGGAGTGATCCCAAGCGGATACCAACTGGAAATGGCACAGCTGCAGAGGGCAGATGCCCCACCGCCCTGGTGGAGGGAGAAGCGCTGGGTGGTCTCATTCAGGCGAGCGGGATACCAGCTGATCCAGCTGCTCGTAACGATGGACGGCGACGTCGAACCAGCCTAGAGCCCACGTTGCCCGGGCGCCCTGCGGCAACGGCGAGGCCATGGTCTGCGCGGAGGGCGCCCTGAACGCCGCGACTGACGCAGCCTGCAACTGACATGCGCATGGCGCGCGCTGGCATATAGGCTGCGGGTGTTCGCAGACTCGCGGACGCGGGAGCCCGGGCATCCGGGCTGAGAGGGCGGGGAATCCGCCGACCGTTGGAACCTGGCCGGGTAATGCCGGCAAGGGAGGGAGCGATGCGCGCGAAGTTCACGCGAGGTCGCTGGCGAGTAGTCGATCTCGTCTCCGTCGCTGTGATCGGGTCGACTTTCGGTGTGGTGTATTGGGCCTGGAATCAACTTTGGCTGGTATCGACGCCGCTCTTCGTTGCTTATCCGCCAACCCAAGCGCTGCTGTACGGGGTCTGGATGCTGCCTCAAGTCATCGCGGCGCTTGTCGTTCGGCGCCCAGGCGCCGCCGTGTTCGGTTCGATGTCGGCGGTCGTTATCTCGGCCTTCCTGGGGAACGTGTTCGGGTTGACCGTGCTCATCTACGGACTTGCCCAGGGGTTGGCCGCGGAGATCGTCTTCGCGGTATTCGGCTACCGGGTCTGGAACCGTTTGACCGCCGGGATCGCTACGGCCTTGGCAGCCGTTGCGGGGACAACGCTTGACGTCACTTTCTACTTCCCGTTCTGGACCGAGGCGTGGAAGCAGGCGTACGTGTCGGCGGGGTGCTTGAGCGGGCTGGTGCTTGGGACAGTGCTGGCGCCATGGATCGTGAGGCGGCTGGCTTCGGCTGGAGCGCTAGACGCGATGCCGTCAGGTCGCGCGGCGCGGCTGGTGGCCGGGGAATGATGGACACGGCGGTGGGCGTGAGCGCCCGGCAATTCGGATGGCGCTATGCGGGGCGGTCCAGATGGGCCTTCAGGAATGTTGATCTTGAAATCGCTCCCGGTGAGCGCGTGCTGATCGCCGGTGGATCCGGTGTCGGCAAGTCGACCCTGCTGCGGGCGCTCGCGGCCATTGGCGGCGAGGCGGAATCCGCGGAGACAGCGGGGACGATCAAGTATCGCCGCGGGTCGCGCGAGATCGCGGCCGCTGATGTGGGTCAGCAAGTCGGCCTGATGATGCAGGATCCAGAGACCAATCTGATCCTGACGAAGGTCGGCGACGATGTCGCCTTCGGGCTGGAGAACGCTCAGGTCGACCGGGCCGCGATCTGGCCAAGGGTCGAGCGATCGCTCGGGGTCGTGGGATTCCCGTATGGATTGGAGCGGCCGACGTCTGCCCTGTCGGGCGGCGAGAAGCAGCGGGTGGCGCTGGCCGGGCTTTTGGTCCGGAAGCCGGGCTTGCTCATCCTCGACGAGCCGACCGCGAATCTGGATACAGAGGGCGCCGCCATGACGGTAAGTGCCCTCCAGGGAGTGCTGGCCGACTCCGGGTCGACGCTGGTGTTGGTGGAGCACCGCCTTGCTGACGTGGTCGATCTCGTGGATCGGATCGTCGTCCTTCAGCCCGAGGGCATCCTGTTCGACGGTCCAACCGCTGAAGTCCTGCGATCGAGGGGATCGGAGCTGGCTGATCTGGGCATCTTCGTGCCGGGCGTGGACCCGATGCTGGGTTCCCGGCCGCGGATTCCGCGAAATCGGCCATATATGGCCGGAATCGGCACAAGATCACCCGCTGCGCAAGAAACGGCCGTTCTTTCCGCGCGGGATGTGGTCATTCGGCGGGTCAAGAAGGGCCCGCCGGTGGTGGACGGGGTTTCGCTTCGCGCATCTCGGTCGACCGCTGTTGCCGTCATGGGCCCGAACGGGGCTGGGAAGTCGACGCTCGCGCGAGCCCTCGGCGGCCTGATGCGTCCGAGCCGGGGCAGCGTGACGGCGGCTGGAAGGGATAAGCCACTGCACCGCTACCGCTCGCGTGATCTTTGCCGCGTTGTCGGAAGCGTTTTTCAGGAGCCCGAGCATCAGTTCGTGGCCACGTCTGCTCGCGCGGAACTGGCGATCGGCGCCCGGGCGTCTGGGCTGCCGCGCAGGCAGGCTTGGGAGCGGGCTGACCTGCTTCTCGGTGAGTTGCATTTGGAAGACGTGGCCCGCGCGAACCCTTACACGTTGTCCGGAGGGGAGAAGCGCCGGCTCGCTGTGGGGGCGGCCTTGGCTGGTGGCCCCGGCGCGCTCGTGTTGGACGAGCCGACGTTCGGGCAGGACTTGAACACGTGGCGCGCGACAGTCGAGCTGCTGATCAGGCAGCTGGATGATCAGCGGGCACTAGTTGTCGTGACGCACGATGCGGCGCTGGTCAGGGCGTTAGGCGCCGTCGAGTACCGGATGGCCAAGGGGCGTCTGCGGCTGGACGCCGACAAGATGGGGGGTGATCCTCTATGAGCCTGGAGTTCGGACAGGGCGTCGAGACATCAGGTGTTTGGTCCTGCGTTGGCCGGCTCAACGCGGTAACGAAGCTGGTCATTACCGCTTTGGTCACGATCGGGCTGCTATTGAGCGTTGATCACACGACGGCTGGAGTGATCCTCATCGGCGAGCTTGTCGCGCTGCCGTTCTTCGGGCTCCGGCCAAGAACGGTGGTCGTCAGGTCCGGATTCCTCGTGGCGATCGCCGCGATCCTGACGCTCGTCAACGCCCTTTTCAGCTCGAATCACGAGGGCTACCTGATCCTCGACTGGGGGTCGTTCTCCCTGTCGACCGGAGGCCTCGTGCAGGCTTCAGCCATCGGGCTACGCGTTCTGGCTTTGTCACTGCCGGCCGTCTTGCTGCTGTCGACTACGGACCCGACGCTCATGGCGGACGGGCTGCGGCAGATCGTCCGGGTCCCGTCCAGGTACGCGCTGTCCATGCTCGTCGGCCTGCGGGTCTTGCCGCTGCTCGCCTTCGACTGGCGTGAGATATCCGACGCGCGCCGCGCACGAGGACTCGCCGGTCGTGGCCCCGCGTCCGCGGTTCACGGGGCGATGAGTCGTTTGGTGGGTCTGCTGGTGGAAGCCTTGCGCAGGGCCGTTCGCCTTTCGGTCGCGATGGAAGCCCGAGGCTTCGACCCGTATGCCGCGCGAACCAACGCGCGTCAATCGACTCTCGGCGGACAGGACATGGCAGCGGTCCTGGTGTGTTTGGCACTGGTTGGGCTGGCTACGGCGCTCGCTGTTGCCCAGGGCCAGTGGAGCTTCGTCCTCGCCTGGCCGTTCTGAGCCGCCGCCGCGACAAGCCCAGGGGCCGGGGCAAGATGCAGGTCTCAGGAAGACAACTCGCCCCACACGTGCCATACAACAGTCATCTTCCGTTCCTCGGGTCAGGTTCTTGTGGTTCCTGGGCAAGTTACGGGATGTAGCGGAACAGGTTGGGCAGCAGGAAACCGTACTTGAAGTGACCGTTGGCCATGTCGCTGACCTGGTCCCCGACACTGGCAATGATATGGAAACCTCGCGCATGCAGCGCTCTCCTGGCGCGGGCCTTATACACGGCTGCCGAAAGAGTCTCCTCGTATGCCGACCTGAGACGAAGAGATTGCCAACCGGTGATCCCACGCCTGGTAAGACAATCTTTCGTCGCGCGACGCTGCGTCTCCCGTCGGCCAGTGATGAGGGCTAATCTCACTCCTAAATCGCGCAACTTCAGGAAGAGCTTCCTCACGGGTACGTTCGCTGGAGATCCGCAGCTGGCAACCCACGCGTTGTAGCCCGTTGGGTCAAGGCTGAAGGCAGGGCTGGTCGTTGAGTAGAAGCGGTAGTTGTTGAGCAGCGTGTCATCGATGTCGAAGACCACCATCGCGCGGCAGTCCTTGACCGCCCTTCGCCGCGTGCCCGCGCAGTTACTCTCAATCCATTGTCTTACAGCGCGCATCGCTGCGTGGCTCACTTGCCGCTGATCACGCTTGGCGCGTCCCGATCTGTAATAGCGGTTTAGTTGCGCCGCGAACCCCGGACCAGCGGTATAGGTGGTCTTGGAGTCGAGTGACGGCAGGTTCTGGCCGGTCCCAATGATCAGCCGTCCCCTGGCGATCTTGCCTGGATCAACCTGGACCAGCTCCGCTTGGGCCGGGATCACTCCGATCAGCAGAGCTAGCGACACGATCGCTGTGAGTGTAAGTCGCCGGGCACGGGCTACCCGGGAAGGCGTACTGGCGGAACGGATTGGCTGAGTGTTCACTGCGCTCCCTTAGGTTCAGGCGATCCTGGTCAGGATAGCCCTGGCCACCGATCCGCTGCCACCGAACCAACCCGATCCACGGCGGCGAACCACGCCGCCTGTCACCGGAAGGCACTGCCCGAGACACAAGTCGGGAAACTACATCGCCGCAGGATCGTAGGCGCAGGCTGGATCTTCGGCAAGTGGATCGCCGTAGGCGGCGAACGCGCGCGAGCGGGAGCCGCCGCAGATCGTGCGGAAGTCGCACCGGCCACAGCGTCCGGTGAACTCGGCGGCTCGGATGGATCGCAGGACCGGGTTGTCGCGGTAGATGTCGACGACGCTTCGTTCCCGCACGCTGCCCAAAGGCAACGGCAGGAAGCCGGCGGGCAGGACCTCGCCGTCATGCCCCACGAACAAGATGCCGTTGCCGTCCCGTGTCCCCGCGCTGGTCGCCTTTGGGCTCGTCGTCGGGGGCCCGAGTTGTGAGGCCAACCGCTCCGCCAGGCGGTTGTACAGCGGACCGAGTCCGAACTTCGTCGCCGCGTCCACTGGGCTCGCCGACCGCCAGGCCACGACGCGGCGGAAGAACGGAGCCTCGACGGTGCGCACGATGAATCCGTAGCCGGCGGCGTCGTACAGGAAGTGCGCGACGTCCTCGCTTTCATCAGGCGTGAGCGACCCAACGTCGGCGCCCCGGCCGACCTGGATCAGGAAGAAGACCTCCCAGACAGCGACCCCCAGGTCGCGCAGGAGCACAGCGATGTCGGCCAGTTCCTCGACGTTGCCGCTCATGACGGTCGTGTTGATCTGGACTGTGAACCCGCGCGCTACCAGGTCTTCGATCGCGTCGATCGTCTGCTTGAAGTGCCCGGGGACTTGGCGTATTCCCTCATGAGTTGGGGCGGTCGCTCCGTCCAGGGACAGCGAGATCGTCCGGATCCCAGCGGAGCGAATGTCGTGGAGGGCCTGGCCCGCGAGCGAATCGCTGACGGCGGGGGCAAGCGCCACACGGCACCCGGATTCGCGAGCGAACCGCACGAGAGGCAGGAAGTCGGGTCTGGCGAGTGGGTCGCCGCCGGTGAGCACGAGGATCGGCGGCGGGGTACCGAAACCGGCCAGGCTTGACAGGAACCGCTTGCCCTCTTCGGTCGTCAGCTCACCCGGCATTCCTGTTCGTTGGGCGAAGGCCCGACAGTGCTTGCAGGCCAGAGGACAGGCCTTGGTCATCTCCCAGAAGACGAGCAGCGGCTTGTCTTCGTAAGAACGGGGAGATGGAGTGCGCATCTAGCCGACTCGCTCCTCGCCTCGACTAAGCACACCAGAGCCCACGTCTTGCTTGCCCCTAGACCGGTAGACAACGTACGGCCGGAACATGTAGCCGATAGGCGCGCTGAACGCGTGCACAAGCCTGGTGAAGGGCCAGATGATGAAAACGAGCATTCCGGCCACAGCGTGCCACTGGTACGAGAACGGAGTCTGGGCCATCAGCTCCGGCTTCGGGTCGAGCAGGAAGAT
Organism: Candidatus Nanopelagicales bacterium; assembly: GCA_030700225.1. NCBI lineage: Bacteria > Bacillati > Actinomycetota > Actinomycetes > Candidatus Nanopelagicales > Candidatus Nanopelagicales bacterium. The sequence goes on from JAUYJT010000082.1 coordinate 8,526, forward strand.
CGAGCGGAACCACGGCGACACCGTCTCACGGTAGTTGTAGCTCTCGCCCAACAGTCCGGAGCCGTACACCGTAGTCAGCAGGCCAAGACAGATCGCGGCCACCAGGAACACGTACATGAACCTGTCGTTGCCGGTTGTCGAGGAAGACACCGCCCGGACGGTGCTCCTGCGGTAGATCAGGAAGGCCAGGCCGGCCAGGACGCACGCGCCCGACACCAGACCGAGCGAGACGGCCATCAAGTGATACGTGTCTTCGCTGATCCCGAGCCCGCTGGTCCAGCTCTCCGGAATCACCAGACCCATGATGTGCCCAAGGACCACGGCGAGCAGGGCGAAGTGGAAAAGCGGACTGGCGATCCGAAGCATCTTGCGCTCGTAGAGCTCGCTGGAGCGTGTGGTCCAGCCGAACTTGTCGGTGCGGAAGCGCCAGATCATCCCGACCACGAAGACCGTGATCGTCACGTATGGAAGGACAACCCACAGCATCACTTGCGGGGCGGTGATCATCGGGTCGCTCCTACGCTCGCGAGGGTTGCCAGGACCGCGTCAAGGACATGCACATAGGCCGAGTCCATCTTGTCCAGGGCGTCGCGCATCAGGCCGATCGGCCCGCGGTGTTCCGTTAGCAGGGCCTCCCCAGTCGTCTGATCTTCCATCGCCGCGAATTCCAGCACAACGGCGAGATGGTCGGGCAGCTCCTCGTTGCCAAGTTCGTGGCCGGATTCGGCGTACGCGCTCTTGAACCGCAGCATGGCTTCTCCGCGATTGCGGGTGTCGCCGTGAGTCCAATAGGTCAAGTACGGGCAGGCCTTTCGGCGCATGTCGAAGACAGACACGTAGTGCCGCTGAACATCCATCAGCGGTGTCCCGGCCAGGTGTGCCAGGAACGACTCCAGCGGTTCACGAGCCGCAGTCGGCAGCGTGGCGACGGCTTCGGTCATCGGGCCCAGGCGGGCGAGCAAACGGTCGTCCGGATACCAGAGCAGCCAGGACGCGGCCAGGCGGGCGGCCGCGACGTCTTGTCGGTTCATCGGCTCTCCCTCCCTGGGCCGGAAGCCGGACCGAAGTCCACTGCGCATCCCAAGCTCGATAGTTCCCGACCAGCTTCGGCATGGGCCATCGGGATGACGGACCGGTCCTGGGACTTCGCGATCGCCAGCAGCCGATAGAGCTCGTTCA
>JAUYJT010000083.1 GCA_030700225.1 Candidatus Nanopelagicales bacterium
GCGTCAGAACCCTTGGTCATGATCGCGAACTTCAGGCCTCCGACGTCCTTCTTCACCGGCGCTGCCGAAAGCGCGTAAGCCAGTGAAGTTGGCGTGATCAGCCACGCCCCGAGGTTGTATTGGGTGCGCGCTCCGCCCTGCTTCGGATTGAGGGCCTCGGTGCCGGCGTCGTCCTGGCTCCAGCCAACGACGCGGTAGCCATCACGTTCTCCGAGATCGACCATGTGCAGAGACACTTGGATTCCACCAAGCGCTGGCAGTTTCATCCGCTGGGTGTAGACCTGCTCTGAGTCCGAGATCTTGTTCGTCATCTCGCAGCTCTCGACGAACTTGATGTTGGCCGAGTACGCCTCGACGTCCAGGATGCGCGCCGCGACCTTGTCCACGTCCAGCTCGACACGCGGCTTGAGCCCCAGGCCTTCGTTGGTTGGACGGTTCTCGAACCTCCAGGACTGGCTACTGAAGCGGTCGCTGGACAATCCGGGGAGATGCTCCATCACTCTGCCTAAGAACGCTTCCAAGCCTGCGTCAGCCATATCGCTCTCCTTGCTGTTCAGTCGCGTCATTCGCGCGCACGAGCTACACGAGCAACATAGCGACTGGAATAGCCGTGTCGCGCGGCGTGAGTCATCAAATCAGGATCCGACCTTGGCGCAGCAGGCGGGTTACATGAGTCTGCGTGGCGAGCGCAACGCGGGCGCGCTTGGCCAGAACCATGGAGTTGGTACCCATGAGCCTGCGCAACCCGGCGTCAGGCGCGATGATCAGCACAGGCGTTCCAGCGCGGCGTACGACCGAGGCTTCCCGCTCCAACTGCCGTCTCGCGGCAATGCGCGGCAGGTTACCCGGATCCGGCGCGAGCCAATCGGTGGTTGCCAGCGGGGCAGAGACGATGACCAAGTCCAGCCCTAGACCAGCGACGAGGTCCAGGCTGTGCAACGAGTGGGCGCCGCCGTCAACGTAGCGATCACCGTCGATCGTCACTGGCTGGAAGTAGCCGGGAATCGCGCAGGAAGCAGCGACGGCCTCAGCGACTGAGGCGGTTGCGTCGCGCCCAAACGCTGCCCGGCGGCCCGTCTCCAGGTTCACCGCGCCGATCCACATCTCGCGCGTCGGCCAAGTCTCGAACAGTGGCCCGAATCCTGGGCTGACTGCCGTCACCGGGACGGTTCCTTCGGGGAGTGCGGCTGCGATGGCCGTCCCGAAGGCGTACCCGAGAGGCTTTCGCACTATCCGCCGCAGAAGGTCGGGCGATGCTGGCCTGAGCCGCCAGGGTGGTCTTCGCGGCGGATCTGGGACCCGTCCGATCCCGGCCAGAACAACGCGCGCTTCGTCCGAAACCGGATGCCCGCAGACCCGGCCGACATAGTCCAGCGGGGGGAAGCCCGCGCGGAGCAGCGCCGCTGAAGTCGATCCGGCTGATGTTCCAACGATCACTTCGGCACCGCGGGCGTCCCACTGGCCTTCACGGGCGAGGGCGGTAATGACACCGGCGTGGAAGGCGGTGCCGGTGAATCCGCCACCTCCAAGGACCAGGCCTATCCGAGGCATCAGTCGGCGCAGATCACTTCGTTCGCGGTGATTGGCTTTGTCTGGGGATTGGCGACGGGCGCCCCCTTGGGCTTGGCCACGACGATCCTGTCAGCGACTCCGGCGAAGTCCTCGCCGATCTGCAAGGTGATCACTTCGACGGACGGCGAGGACACGAGTTCAGCGTTCCCGGCGGCGAAAGCGACTGTTCGTGCGGCCGCCTCTTGGCCCGGCGGGTACAAAACTCGTGTCACCGCACGCGTCCTCGCTGTGGAGACGTCCGTGACCTGGAATCCCAGGGCTCTGAGTCGGACCGGCACGGTCTTGGTCTTAGAGGGGATGCTGGATGCGTTGACCACTCGCACGAGGATCTGGTCAGCGGGGACTGTCACCTTCTTGCCGTCGGGTCCGACGCTGACTGGTGGTGGCCAAGGCGTGTCGTTCTTGATCGCCTTCCAGATCGCCCTGGCTGTCGCGCGGTCGGGATCGATATTCGCGTCGTTCCTCCACAGGAACGGCATCGTGACGAAGGTGATGTCGTGCGGTTCGATGCCCCGGACGCTGCTGGCGAAGTCCCTCATCTCCGAGACTTCATCAAGGCCCTTGTCCACTTTGAGTGCGCCCGTGGCGGCATCGAGCATCTTGTACAGCTTCACGGGGTTGAGGAGTAGTTGCTTGCTTGTTGCCTGGCGTATGGCGGAAGACAGGAAAGCCTGTTGGCGCTTGATCCGGTCGATGTCAGACCCGTCGCCCACGGACTTGCGGACGCGGACGAAGCCCAGGGCTGTTTCGCCATCAACGATCGTCGTGCCGGCCGGCAGGTGCAACTTGGAGTCTTTGTCGTCGATGGGGCGGGTCGAGCAGACTTCGACCCCGCCCATGGCATCTACTACGCGCTTGAATCCGCGGAAGTCGACCACGACGGCGTGATGGATCGGCACTCCGGTCATCTTCTTCACCAGATCAACCGTGCACCCAGCGCCCCCTTCTTCGAACGCGTGGTTGAACCTGTCAAACGCTCCGTTTGGACTGGCGCAAGCTGGCATCCTCACCCACGTGTCGCGTGGAATGCTCACGGCCAGGGCTCGGCTGCGGTCCGCTGAGATATGCAGCAGGATCGTCGTGTCGCTTCGCTCACCGTCGCGCCCGTCATCGGATCCGTATTTCATGTTTCCGCGCCCGCCGCGCGTATCGCTGCCCATGAGGAGCAGGTTGACGGGCTCGTAGTCCTGAGGCCGTTCGTCTGTCGAGGCCTCGAAAGATCGGATGTTGCCGGCGAGCCGGTTCAGTAGAAACGCCGACACTGCGGCGACCAGCACGAGGACTCCGGCGATAACCACAGCGGTGACGCCAACGATCTTCGGCCAGCGACGTTTCAGGGGCGACGTGGGAGGTTCAGTCACCGGTTCATCAGGCGACATTCATCCACCTCCCGTGGCTTGCGCGCGTCCGTCGCGCGAAGCCCCAGACGTCATTCGTTCGGGTCAGACTACTGCCCTCGGCCCGGAATGGAGTTCAGCCAGTGGTCGTTCGATCCCATTGTGTGACCTTCAGAGTGCCTCCGTGGTTCCGCGCGATGTGGGTGATTCTCTCGGATTCGGCGATCGGCCCCGCCGCTGCGTCAGCTAGGACGACGCAGGACTCGGCGAGAATTGGTACGGCCCAGGCTGCCAGAACACCCGGCGTTGTCCATGGCGGCACCGCCGACAGCAGGCGCCCGCGCGCGCCCAGGTCGCGGCACGGGCCTCGCGCCAGCTCGACGATGTCGGCGCCGCTGAGCGTGCCCTGATCCGTCGTGGTCAGCCTTAGGCCATCGGAAAGTTCAGTGACGAGTTCGTCGGGCTGCCCCAGCATCTCCCGGGCATGATCGATTACCCCTTCGGGAACATCGCCGGGCAAGCCGAGCGGATGGGTCGAGACGGCCACCGCTAGCCGGGCTGAGCTCTCGACGGCATGCCGGGGGTCGGCGTCAACTGTCGCTGTGCAATGCGGCGCCGGTGCCCCGGGCGGTAGCAGGATCACGTGCGCGCCCACGACGTCAATCGCGGACAGCCACACCGGCACCTGCCAGTGATGGGGGAGCCGCAGGGTGATCGTGTCGCCTGGCCCGAGCTCATAGACGTCGCCGAGCAAGTTCGCGGTCTTGATAGCCGAGTTCAGAAGCGCCGAGACCGAAAGCTCGGAACGTTGCCCGTCCGGGCCAAGCCACGTCACGAGGGGCCTGGATCCGCTGGTTCTCGCAGCAATGCGGAGCGAGTCGAAGATTCCTGCCACTCCACGAGGCTACGGTGGATCACCGTGGAAGCAATCATGCTGGTGGGCGGGCAGGGCACCCGCCTGAGGCCGCTAACGATCAACACTCCCAAGCCGATGTTGCCGGTCGCTGGCGCTCCATTCACAGCACATCAAATCGCTCACGTACGCGACGCGGGCGTCACGCGCGTCGTGCTCGGCACCGCTTACCGCGACGAGGTGTTCAGCGACTACTTCGGAGACGGCTCCGACTTCGGAGTCGAACTTGTCGTCGTCACTGAGGATGAGCCTCTGGGCACAGGTGGCGGGATCAGGCATGCGGCCGTGGCCCTTCGCTCAGGTCCTGACGACCCTGTGCTCGTGCTCAACGGAGATGTGCTCAGCGGGATGGATGTTCCGCGGCTCGTCAGGCGGCACCTGGAGACTGATGCGGTCGTTTCGCTGCTTCTGGCCCGCGTCGAGGATCCGCGGGCATTCGGGCTCGTGCCGACTGACTCCGATGATCGGGTAGTCGAGTTCCGCGAGAAGCCGACAACTCCCGAAGAGATCGTCACCGACCAGATCAACGCCGGATGCTACGTGTTCCGGCGAAGCGTGATCGACGAGATTCCGCCGGGCCGCCCTGTGTCGGTGGAGAGGGAGACGTTCCCCATGCTGCTTAGCCGCGGGGATCGTCTGACTGGCGTCGTGGACAGCGGCTACTGGCTCGATCTGGGAACCCCCCGGTCATTCCTGCGGGGCTCGGTTGATCTTGTTCAGGGCAAAGTGGCTTCCAGCGCTGTGCCAGGTCCATGCGGTGATTTCCTGATACTTCCCGGTGCTCAGGTCGCCGCCGATGCTGTCGTTGACGCGGGGACCGTGATCGGTCGCGGTAGCCGCGTGGACTCCCGGGCTGTCGTGCGCGGTTGTGTCGTGATGGACGGTGTCCGGATCGGGTTGGATGCCGAACTCGTCGATTGTGTAGTGGCTGACCGCGCTGTTATCGGTGCGGGAACTCGCCTGAGCGGCGTGGTCGTCGCTGAGGGAGCGCGGATAGGTAGCGGAGTCGAGTTGGTGGAGGGCGCCCGGGTCTGGCCCGACGCTACGATCCCCGACGGGTCGATCCGGTTCTCGTCTGATCGATGATCCGCTAGGCGCTGTTAGCCGCCACGCTGGATGAGGATGTCGGCGTCATCGTGGGTGCGGTTGAGGCGGTATGACGTAGGCCCCGTCCCGGTGTTCGGGGTGGGGCCTTGATGGTCAGGCTGACGGTTCGGTGATCGGGGTGTCGCCGGTGT
>JAUYJT010000084.1 GCA_030700225.1 Candidatus Nanopelagicales bacterium
CAGATCACTCCCGTGATCGCTGAGCCTCGCGAACCAGTGGATCCACGCTCGTTGTTGAACCGTTTCGGTTTGACTCAACTACAGCCTGTGGCGGTGGGGCGTTCGGTACGTCTTGCGACCCCAGCGCAGCGCAGGGCCTTAGCTGTGCGAGACGGGGGGTGTGTGATCCCGGGCTGTGATGTGGGACCTGAACACACCCAGCCGCATCACGTCACCGCGTGGTCCCTGGGAGGCGCGACCGACCTGGATTCGTTGGCCAGCGTTTGTTGGCCGCATCATCGTCAACTCGACCTCGGCCGGTGGGAACTGACACGCGACACCGATCCAGGCCAACCCGAGGCGGGCCAACCCGAGGCGGGCCAACCCGAGGCGGGCCAACCCGAGGCGGGCCAACCCGAGGCGGGCCAACCCGAGGTCGGGGAACCCTCTGCGGGCGATCCATCCCAGCCGTGGTGGACCGTCACCCCAACACCGCGACACCGATGGCGAAGACCCCCGCCCTAGCCGCGCGCGGGCGCGACCCCCGCGGGAACCGGGCACGACCGCGATTCCCTCCGTCGGCCTGACGGCGCTGGTCAGGGGACCGCTGAGGAGGGACTGGCGCCGGACAGGCGCTTGCGCAGTGCCACGACGACTGGCATACCGAACGCCAACGCGATCACGGCCATCAACAAGAACGCCGAAGCGGGTGACTCCACCAACGTTCCGACCAGCGCCGAGACCGCGACCCCGCCGGCGTTACCGGCCAGCCACACCAGGGCTGTGGCTGTAGCGGCCGCCTTGCCCGCACGTTTCTCGACCAGATCCAGCACGATTGGCAGCATCGCGAGCAGGAGGAACCCGATGAGTGCCGAGACCGTGAATCCCGCCCAGACCGTGGGTGAAATGGCCAGCGCGAGGCAGGCCAGCACGACCACGGTGATTGCCAGGAGCATCCACGTTGTCTGATTGCCGCGCTTCGCGGCCATGGGGGGCAGAACAACAGCGCCGACCACTCCCGCCGTCACCATGATGGCCAGCATCAGGTCTGCGGAACTCGCCGCGACTCCGGCCGGGCTGAGCAGCGGCTGAACCCACGTAGTCAGCGCCACGAAGACCCCGTTGCCGACGGCGATCAGCAGCACCAGCAGCCGGATGACCGGATCGGCCCAAGCTGTGCGCAGCGGACGCCCGGCCGCCGACTCGATGCTTCCGATGTCACTAGAGTCGAGTTCCGCAGCGAAACGACCAGGGCGCGACAGCGCGACGACCATGACCGCGACCGCCACTACGGCGAAGGCGGCCTGTATCCCGAGCAGCAGCGGGATGTCGGTTCCCCAAACCGCTCCGCACACGAAAGCGAGCAGCATGCCGACGAAGAGCGCAGCCGAACCCACCGCTATACCAGTCGCGCGCTGCCGACGGGGCAGGTAGCTGATGCTGAGTTTGGCAACCGCGTTCAGCACCAGCGGTTGTCCGAGCGAAACGGCCACTTGGCCCAACATGGCGAACGCGAAACTTCGAGTGTCCAGAACGCGGATCAACCCACCACCCGCCGTGAGTAAGCCGCCCGCGATTAGGGCGGGCCGAAGCCATCGATCCAGCAGCAGCCCGGATGGGATCGCGACTACCACGTACACCAGCGGGAAGATGATCGACAAGAACCCCACGGCGTCTGTGCTTACCCCGTAGAAACTCGCCGACTGAGTTGTCACGGGCGCGAAGGACAGCCACAGCATCTGGGTCGACGCGGCAACCATCGCGTAGCCACCGATGGCGAACCAGTCGCCACGAGCAGTCAGCCCTGCCCTGGGCGTCACAGCGCCCCCGTCGCGTTCATGGTCGCTCAGGATAGCCGCAGGAGGTGCGCCAAAGGCGGTTCTCTAGGGCCTGCCCCCATCTGGACGAAAAGCTCGCATCAGCAACTCGGCGCCGCGCCCCGGAGCAACCGCCCCAGACGCGACTTGAGCCTCCACGTCGCCGAGCAAGCCCCGGACAGCTGGATCGGCGTGGAAGTCGCTGTCCAGTCGGTCGCGGATCGTCGCCCACATCCACGACACGGCCTGCTCGCGGCGCTTGATATCCAGGAGGCCTTCGGCCTGCATGTAGCTTCGATGCTCCAGGACGGCCTGCCAGACTTCCGCGAGCCCGCGCTCCTTGAGGGCACTGCATGTCAGGACCGGGATCCGCCATCCACTCCCCGGGCCTCCCAGAATGCGTAGCGCACCGGAAAGTTCGCCCGCGGCGTGCCGGGCTTCGGCCTCATGAGCGCCGTCGGCCTTGTTGACCGCGATGACATCGGCCAACTCGATGATCCCGCGCTTGATCCCCTGGAGCTGATCACCCATGCGTGACATTGCCAGCAGCAGGAACGTGTCGACCATCCGCGACACAGCGACCTCGGACTGGCCCACTCCAACCGTCTCAACAAGAACCACATCGAAACCGGCCGCCTCCAGCACAACAATCGACTCTCTCGTCGCTCTGGCAACTCCCCCGAGGGTCCCAGCGCTGGGTGACGGCCGGATGAAGGCGCCCGGGTCAGCGGCTAACCGATCCATCCGCGTCTTGTCACCGAGCACGCTGCCGAATGTCCGAGCGCTGGACGGATCCACGGCCAGCACGCCCACCCGCTGGCCCTCCGCGGTCAACAACACGCCCATCGCGTCGATGAACGTCGACTTGCCAACTCCTGGCACTCCCGAAATGCCCACTCGGATCGCGCTACCGGACGAAGGCAGCAGGGCCGCGAGCAGCTCCTGACCGGCCAACTTGTCATCGCGCTGGGTCGATTCGAGAAGAGTGATCGAGCGTGCGATGCAATTGCGGTCGCCGCCACGCACGCCCGCGACCAACTCGTCGAGCGGCGGCCGCTCACGCGCACCCGAAGGACTGCCGGTCACTCGGGGGCCCGGCTATCCAAGTCTGAGAGCAGTTCCTCGGCCGCCTTCGGAACGACGGTCCCAGGAGGGAAGATCGCGGCCGCACCCGCCTCCTTCAGCGCCTCGAAGTCGCCCGCCGGAATCACTCCCCCGACGACGATCAAGATGTCGGGCCTGCCCAGCTCCTTCAGCGCATCTCGCAGTTCGGGAACCAAGGTCAGGTGGCCAGCCGCCAATGATGAGACGCCTACCACGTGGACGTCAGCTTCGATGGCCTGGCGGGCGACCTCGGCTGGCGTCGCGAACAACGGCCCGACATCGACATCGAAGCCTAGGTCGGCGAACGCGGCTGCGATGACCTTCTGCCCCCTGTCATGGCCGTCCTGCCCGATCTTCGCGACCAGGATCCGTGGCTGGCGCCCTTCCCTCTCAGCGAATTCGGCCACTTCATCACGCACACGCTCGATGTCAGCCGTGCGGCCAGCCTCTTCTCGGTACACGCCCGTGATAGTACGGATGCTGGCGCGGTGACGACCAAACACACGCTCGAGCGCGTCGGACATTTCCCCCACAGTCGCACCGCCGCGTGCGGCCACGACCGACAATGCCAGCAGATTCTGGTCGAGCCCAGACCCTCTAGTGCCGTCCTTGACGGCCTGCGCCCCGGCCGTGAGCGCGTCGAGCGACACCGCCAGCCCCGCCTGGTCCCGATCCGATCGCAACCGCTCCAGCTTAGCCAGCTGCTCCGCCCGGACCGCGGTGTTGTCGACCTTCAGAACCTCCACTGGACGGTCATGCTCAGAGCGGTAAAGATTCACGCCGATGACCGGCTGCTTCCCGGAGTCGATCCGGGCTTGAGTCCTGGCCGCGGCTTCCTCGATACGCAACTTCGGCGTACCCTCGGCGATCGCCTTGGCCATACCGCCGACCGCCTCAACTTCCTCGATGTGGTGTAGTGCCCGCACCGCCAGGTCGTACGTGAGCCGCTCCACGCAGTACGACCCCGCCCATGGGTCGATCACCCGCGTCGTGCCCGACTCCTCCTGGAGTAGCAGCTGGGTGTTCCTGGCGATCCGCGCCGAGAAGTCCGTAGGCAGAGCCAGCGCTTCGTCCAGCGCATTGGTATGCAAAGACTGTGTCAGCCCCTGCGTGGCGGCCATAGCTTCGATCGTCGTGCGCCCGATGTTGTTGAACACGTCCTGAGCCGTGAGCGACCATCCCGAGGTCTGGCAGTGCGTACGCAGCGACAACGACCGGGGGTCCTTCGGCTCGAAACCCCGCATGAGCCTTGCCCACAGCATCCGCGCGGCACGCAGCTTGGCAACCTCCATGAAGAAGTTCATCCCGACACCCCAGAAGAACGAGAGCCGAGGGGCGAACTTGTCGATCGGAAGTCCGGCAGCCAGGCCGGCCCTGACGTACTCAACCCCGTCGGCCAGCGTGTACGCCAGCTCGAGATCAGCGGTAGCACCAGCTTCCTGAATGTGATAGCCCGAGATCGATATGGAGTTGAAGCGCGGCATCTTCGCCGAGGCGTACGCGAAGATGTCGGAGATGATCCTCATGCTGGGGTCAGGCGGATAGATGTAGGTGTTCCGGACCATGAACTCCTTGAGGATGTCGTTCTGGATCGTGCCGGCCAGCTGCTCCGGCTTCACCCCCTGCTCCTCGGCCGCGACGATGTACAGCGCCATGATGGGAAGGACCGCGCCGTTCATCGTCATCGACACGCTCATCTTGTCCAGTGGGATCGCTTCGAACAGCTGCCTCATGTCCAGGATCGAGTCGATGGCGACCCCTGCCATGCCAACGTCACCGGCAACCCGTGGGTGATCGCTGTCGTATCCCCGGTGCGTCGGCAGATCGAACGCAACCGACAGCCCCTTCTGCCCCGCGGCCAGGTTGCGGCGGTAGAAGGCGTTGGATTCCTCAGCCGTGGAGAAGCCCGAGTACTGTCGAATCGTCCACGGGCGCGTGACGTACATGGTCGGATACGGACCGCGCAAGAACGGGGGCAGCCCCGGATAGGTGTCTAGGAAGTCCAAGCCTTCAACGTCCTGCGGGCCGTATTCGGACTTGACATCGATCCTCTCGGGCGTCTGCCACACTGCGCGCGAGTCGCCAGAGGCATCGGTTCGGCTTCCGGAATCTGTCCACAGCGGGACATTCGAAAACGATGGGATCGTGGCCATCACCGCACCCCCAGCGCTGACATCGCACGTCGCAGAGTCGCGACGCCGTCACAGTGCGCGAACACGTAGGCGTCGATACCCGCAGCGCCGTCCACTTCCACCCGGTCTCCGGGTTGACCGGTCAACCAAACCAGCCTTGCCCCAGCCTCCCGGCAAGCCAGCGCCGCCGCCGTGACCTGTTCCTGATAGACGGTGTCGGACCCGCACAAGCACGCGACGACAGGAGAACGCCGGGGGAATCCCAGCCGTCTGCCGGGTGCGAAGGGGACTACTACGCACTCGATCCCGCCCGCGACGAATAGGTTCGCGGCGAACGACTGCCGGGCCTTGTGAGAGGCTCGCGACCCGAGCGTGACTAGGTGGACCTTCGGCCGAGAGCCTCGCGCGGCAGCCGCGTCGCTGCGGTCCCTCAACTCTTCCCACTCCTGCGAATACCGAGTCTGCGGCAGCCCACCCGATGGGCGCCTCAAAGCTGGGCCTGGTGACTTCGGCACAAGATCATCGCCAGGAAACTCGCTCACGCCGGTGATAGGTGACCGACGCTGCGCGACCCGATCGGCGCGCAACCCTCTAGTCCTGGAGATCCGCGAAGCGACAAGACCAGACTCGATGGCGGCGCGCAGCCCGCCGACTCCTTCGACGTCCTGCAAGATCGCCCAGGCGGCTTCAGCCATCTGCCTCGTGCGGCTCTCCACGTACCAGGAGCCAGCGGCGGGATCCGAGACGAACCCGACTCGGGATTCGCAGAGCAGAAGATGTTGAGTGTTCCTGGCAACGCGCCGTGCGAACTCGTCAGGCCTGCCCACCGCTGTGGTGTGGGGCAGCACCGTCACCGCGTCGGCGTTTCCGACGCCCGCGGCGAAGGCGGCTACGCAATTCCGAACCACGTTCACCCATGGATCCCGCTTCGTCAGCATCGCCCACGACGTCACAGCGTGGAGACGCAGTCTTGAGCTGCCCCCCGCCCCAAGGACCTGCAGGACCCGATTCCAAATCAAGCGCGCGGCGCGCAGCTTGGCGATCGTGGCGAACTGGTCGTCGGTGGCGGCTACTCGAAATTCCAGGAGCTTGGCCGCATCGTCAACCTTGAGCCCGGAGGCCAGCATGAGTCGCATAGCCTCCAGACCCGCCGCACACGTTAGGCCCAACTCGTCCCCAAACGACGCACCCGCGTCGTGGTAGACGGTGCCGTCGATCGAGAACGCCAGGATCCCGCGAGCTTCCGCCTCTCGCGCGAGATCCGCCACCCTATCGAGGTCGCCCGTCCGTCCGGTCCCCGCCAGCAGACCATAGGGATCGAGCCCCAGTGACGTGCCGTCAGCGAAGTCACCGCCTGCCGGAACCGCGCCTAGCAACTGGCGGGCCGCCTGCTCCCCACGGTCGAACCCCTCCAGAGTCACGGCCGTCCGGCTCAAGTCAATCTCACGCAGGATCTTGCGGAGTCTTCGCGGAGTCGGCCCGGCGCCTGACAAGGTCAGCCAGATCTGCTGCACACCGTTGGACAAGTCGTCAGCGACCGCTTCCGCCACTTCCGAGCTGCCCCAGTGACGCTGCCTGATAGTCCAGCGCGATCGGCCGGACGACAGCCGCTGCGGGGGTGGAGCGGGTCGGAGGGTCAAGGGCGCGAGGTCAGCGGCGGTGTAGAGAGCTTGGACGACGTAGCCGTCATCAGTGGGCGTCATCATTAGGCGCTCGACTTCGTCGGCGTCGACCGGGCCACCGTCCCCGCTCAGCGTGGCCGCAGCCAACTCCCGCCAGTCAGCTCTGCCGAACCTCGGGAACCCCGCCAGCAGCGGGATTCGGTCCGATGTCATACCCACACTCTAGAACCGCGACCCGGCGCGGAGCATCACGGATCAGACCCTGCCCCAAGCGGTGCGAAGAACATCGCGCCATGCCGTTGACGGGAATGCGACCGGCACGTGGCTACGATGGCGGCGATACTTCTAGTCATTTCGCGAGTGGAGGCGCCCGTGGCATTCGCCAATTCCGGCACGTTATATAGGGGCGGACCTGGCATGTGGTCGTGGGTCGCCCACCGCATCACGGGCGTCGCAGTCTTCCTGTTCCTTCTGGTTCACGTGCTTGACGCGGCGCTGCTGCGTGTGTCTGCGAACTCCTACGACGATGTAATCGCCACATACAAGACGCCCATCGTCAACCTCCTGGAAGTCGGGCTAGTGGCGGCCGTGCTGTTCCACGCGCTCAACGGCCTGAGGATCATCACGATTGACTTCTGGTCAAAGGGCCCCCGATATCAACGTCCAATGCTGTGGTCGATCGTGACGATCTGGGTTTTGGTCATGGCGCCCGCCGCGTACTTCATGCTCCGGCACACCGTTGAGACTTTGTTCGGGAGTGTTTCATGAGCGTCCAAGCTGCTTCAGGGCTTTCAAAGAGCAACCGCGAGATGACCTCCTGGGTCTTCATGAGGATCTCGGGGATCGTCCTGGTGTTCCTCGTGCTGGGACACCTGCTGATCATGAACGTCCTCGACGGAGGGGTTCAAAGAATCAACTTCGCTTTCGTGGCGGGGCGCTGGTCCAACCCGTTCTGGCAAATGTGGGATGTGACGATGCTCTGGCTCGCCATGCTCCACGGCAGCAACGGAATGCGAGTCATCATCAATGACTACGCCACCAGCGGCAGGGTCCGCTTCTGGCTACGAACCGTGCTGTACGTCGCCGCGATCGCGACAGTCGCGCTCGGGACGCTTGTGATCTTCACTTTCGACCCGAACCTGGCCTGAGGGAGCTCGCATGCAGATCCACAAGTATGACGTTGTCATCGTCGGCGCCGGCGGCGCCGGGATGCGCGCGGCCCTTGAGTCATCACAGCGCACTCGCACCGCGGTACTAACGAAGCTGTACCCGACCCGGTCGCACACTGGTGCGGCCCAGGGAGGGATGTGCGCGGCGCTGGCCAATGTCGAGGAGGACAACTGGGAGTGGCACACCTTCGACACGGTCAAAGGCGGTGACTACCTAGTAGACCAGGACGCCGCCGAGACGATGTGCCGAGAGGCGATCGACGCGGTACTCGACCTGGAGAAGATGGGCCTTCCCTTCAACCGCACCCCGGAGGGACGCATCGATCAGCGCCGGTTTGGCGGCCACACCCGCGGACACGGAGAGGCCGCCGTGCGCCGGGCCTGCTACGCGGCAGACCGGACGGGTCACATGATCCTGCAGACCTTGTTCCAGAACTGCGTCAAGCAGGGAGTCAAGTTCTTCGACGAGTATTACGTGCTGGATCTGTTGCTCTCAGAGGGGCGTTGCGCCGGTGTCGTCGCCTATGAACTGGCCACAGGCGAGCTGCACGTCTTCCAGGCCAAGAGCGTCATCTTCGCCACAGGCGGATTCGGCAAGGTCTACAACGTCACGTCCAACGCGCACACGCTCACCGGAGATGGAATGGCCATCGTCTACCGGCGCGGGCTTCCACTGGAAGACATGGAGTTCTTCCAGTTCCACCCAACGGGCTTGGCCGGGCTCGGAGTCCTGCTGACCGAAGGCGCGCGCGGCGAAGGCGGCATCCTTCGTAACTCAACCGGTGAACGGTTCATGGAGCGCTACGCGCCGACGATCAAGGACCTGGCCCCAAGGGACATGGTTTCCAGGGCGATGGTGCAGGAACTGCGCGCGGGACGCGGTGCCGGCCCGCACAAGAACTACGTGTTCCTGGATCTGACGCACCTGGACAAGGACCTGATCGAGGAGAAACTGCCCGACATCACCGAGTTCGCCCGGACATACCTGGGCGTTGACCCTGTGACCGAGCTCGTGCCGGTGTGCCCAACCGCTCACTACGCCATGGGCGGTATCCCAACCAACGTCGAGGCGCAGATCCTCAGCGACAACACCAGCGTTGTTCCCGGGCTCTTCGCCGCCGGGGAGTGCGCGTGCGTCTCGGTACACGGCGCCAACCGCCTTGGCACCAACTCGCTGCTCGATATCAACGTCTTCGGCCGCAGGGCCGGGATCGCCGCGGCAGAGCATGCCCTGGCGAGCGACTGGGTTGCTCTGCCTGACGACCCCGCGTCAGCGGTTGAATCGATGCTGGATCATCTTCTGAACGGTGGCGGCTCCGAACGCGTCGGCGAGCTGCGCCACGCGATGCAGACAACGATGGACCTCAACGCCGCGGTCTACAGAACCGAGGAAACCCTGCGACTTGCCCTCGCGGAGATCGATGAGATCAAGAGCAGGTACCGCAACGCCACGGTGGACGACAAGGGCAAGCGCTACAACACGGACCTACTGGAGGCTGTCGAGCTCGGCTTCCTGCTCGACCTGGCCCAGGTGCTGGTCACCGGGGCGCTGGCCCGGAAGGAGAGCCGCGGCGGTCACGCCCGCGAGGACTACCGGTCACGCGATGATGTGAACTTCATGCGGCACACCATGGCCTACCGGGATACCTCGGAAGGCGAGGCGGCATGTGTTCGCCTGGACTACAAGCCCGTGACCGTGACCCGCTACCAGCCGATGGAGCGTAAGTACTGATGACAACACAAACACCCGCACCAGCCGAGGAAGCCGAAGAGGCCCAGAGCCTGCACGAGACAAACATTCCGGACCAGGTCGCCTACGACGTGCGATTCCGGATCCGCAGGTTCGACCCAGACGTGTCGGACAGTCACTTCTGGCAGGACTTCACAGTTTCGGTCTTCCCGACGGACCGGATCCTCGACGCACTGAACAAGATCAAGTGGGAGCAGGACGGCACGCTCACGTTCCGCAGATCATGTGCCCATGGGATCTGCGGATCCGACGCGATCCGAATCAACGGCCGCAACCGCCTGGCGTGTAAGACGCTCGTGAAGGACCTCAACACGGGCAAGCCAATCAAGATCGAGGCAATCAAGGGCCTGACTGTCCTGAAGGACTTGATCGTTGACATGGAGCCGTTCCTGGCCGCCTACCGTTCCGTGAAGCCCTTCCTGATCACGACTGGGGAAGAGCCGACTATGGAACGCCTGCAGTCGGTGGAGCAGCGCGCTGTCTTTGACGACACGACCAAGTGCATCTTGTGTGCGGCGTGCACCACGTCCTGCCCCGTCTATTGGCTCGACGATCAGTACTTCGGTCCCGCCGCCATCGTCAACGCCCACCGCTTCATATTCGACAGCCGCGATGAGGCTGGCGCCGAACGCCTGCGGATTCTCAACAGCTCCGAAGGCGCCTGGCGCTGCCGGACTACCTTCAACTGCACAGACGCGTGCCCCCGTGGCATCGAAGTCACCACAGCGATCCAACAGGTCAAACGCGCCCTGATGTTCAGCGATTAGCCACTGGGACTACTCGGCCGGTGGAAGAAGTCCAATCCTGACGTAGGCCTGCCGAACTGTCGGTCCGGCCACGGTCCGTGCCCGGCTGGCGCCTCGCAGCATCATCCGATCAAGCTCGGCCGGATCCTCTAGGTATCCGGCAACGCGCTGCGCGAACGGCTCCGCGAACCCGATCACGGCTTCAGCCGCGGCTCGTTTGAGCTGGCCATAGCCCAAGTCCGCGTACTCAGCCGCCACCGCGGCGACCGTACGACCCGAGAACGCCGCAAGTATGGTCAGCAAGTTGGCCACGCCAGGCTGATTGACAGGGTCGAGGTTCACCACGCCAACGGAATCGGTCACAGCGCGCTTGATCTTCTTCTCAATCGTCCCTGGCGGATCGAGTAAGAACAGGCACCCAGAAGGCAATGACTTGCTCATCTTCGATGTCGGATCTTGCAGGTCCAGGATGCGAGCGGCGTGCTTGGCGATGTGTGGCTTCGGCACCACGAACAGCTCGCCGTACCTGGAGTTAAACCGCTGCGCGAGGGTTCTGGTCAACTCCAGGTGCTGCCGCTGGTCCTCGCCCACGGGGACGTACTGGGCCTTGTAGGCGAGGATGTCAGCCGCTTGAAGGATCGGGTAGGTGAAAAGGCCGACTGTGGCCCGGTCCAGACCGCCCCTGCGCGACTTGTCCTTGAACTGGGTCATCCGCGCCGCTTCGCCATGCCCCGTCAGGCATTGCAGCACCCAGCTCAATTCCGTGTGCTCGGGCACCTGGCTCTGCGCGAAAACAGTCGAGACGCCCGGATCCAGTCCCAGAGCCAACAGCTGCGCATAGGCACCACGTGTGCGACGACGTAGGACATCGGGCTCATGCGGCATCGTTATCGCGTGCAGGTCAACCACGCAGTAGAAGGCCTCATGGTCGTCCTGCATGCTGACCCAGTTAGCCAGCGCCCCAAGGTAGTTGCCGACGTGGAACGAGTCAGCGGTCGGTTGAATCCCTGACAGCACGCGTGCTCGCTCCCCTGCCGCTGGCGGAGGCGGACCGGGGCTCATGACGGCCATTCTGCCGAACCGCCGCCTGGGTCAGGTTCGGGCCCTTCCAGGTCATCGGACTCGACCGGCTCCACGAGCACCAAGTCCACTCGGCGGCCGTCAAGACTCTCGACAGTGAACTTGTGGCCAAGCTCCTGGACCGAATCACCCACCTGGGGCACGTGCCCAAGGCGAGCGACCAGGAAGCCCGCCAGCGTCTCGAAGGGTCCTTCGAGAAGCTCGATGCCTGAGGCTTCTTCGAACTCGTCCAGGTTCATCAGTCCATCGAACTGCCGCGCGCCCCCTGCTTGACTCGGCGCCGAGTATGCGGCTTCGTCGTACTCGTCGTGGATCTCCCCGACAAGTTCCTCTACAAGGTCCTCCAGAGTGACGATTCCGTCTGTGCCCCCGTATTCGTCTACGACGATGGCCATGTGGTGTCCGGCGGTGCGCATTTCGTTGAGAGCCGGGATCACACGCTTGCTGGAGGGGAACCTCATGACCTCTCGGACCAACCCGCCAATGCGCTTCGACTGTGTCGTCAAGGCGGGATCCAACAGGTCCCTGACGTGAATGAACCCGACGATGTCGTCCGCGGATCCCCGGATGATCGGGTAACGAGAATGCGGCATGCGCGCGGCCATCTTCGCCGCCTCGCCGATCAGCGTTGTCTCGGGCAGGAACGTGGCCTCCGTCCTTGGGACCATCACTTCCCTGAGCTCACGATCACCCGCCGCGAAGACGTCGTCGATGAGCTCGCGCTCCTGGTCAGTCAGATCAGTGTGCGCGGCCACCAACCCGCGCAGTTCCTCTTCTGTTATCAGCGCTTTGCTGGCCTTGGGATCGCCCCCCGCCAGTCGGACCAAGCCATCCGTTGACACCGACACCAGCCAAATGAACGGCCGCGCGATCCGGGCCACCCAGTCGATAGCGCCGGCTACTCGCAGGGCGACCCGTTCAGCGTTCTGAAGGGCGATCCTCTTAGGCACGAGCTCGCCCAGGACCATCGACAAGTACACGATCAGGATCGTCACAGCGACGAAGGCGACCGTGCGAGCCACCGTGTCAGCCATTCCGAGGTTCTCAAGGACCGGACTGATAGCGGGCGAGATCTGAGATGCTCCGAACCCCGCCGACAGGAAGCCCGCCATCGTTACGCCGACTTGAACGGCTGCCAGGAACCTGTTGGGATCATGCACGAGACGCTGAAGGCGCGCACCCCGGCGCGGGTCCTTTTCAGCGAGTCTGGGGATCTGCCCCTCGCGCAGTGACACCAGCGCCATTTCCGACATGGCGAAGAAACCGCCGACCAGGACGAAGACCATGACGACAGCGATATCGCCCAGAACGTCAGACATCGCCCGCAGCGCCTCTCATGAGTCCGACCCTAGTGCGGCGGGCGCGTGCAGTGGCTGCGATCCGCGCGTCCGACTACGTCCGTGCCATAGCCTTCCGCAAGTTGGAGTCGATGGAGGCCAGGAACTCCTGCGTAGTCTGGTAGGGCTGATCGGGGCCGATCAACAGGGCCAGGTCCTTGGTCATCTTCCCGCTCTCCACGGTTTCCACGCAGACCCGCTCGAGTGTCTCCGCGAACGCCGTGACCTCCGGGGTACCGTCCATGCGGCCCCTGTGGGCCAGGCCCCGGGTCCAGGCGAAGATCGACGCGATGGGGTTAGTCGATGTCGGGTTCCCGAGCTGGTGCTGCCGGTAGTGGCGGGTAACCGTGCCGTGAGCGGCCTCGGCCTCAACAGTCTTGCCGTCTGGAGTCATGAGAACACTGGTCATCAGCCCGAGGGAACCGAATCCCTGCGCGATGGTGTCAGACTGCACGTCTCCGTCGTAGTTCTTGCACGCCCAGACGTAGCCCCCTTCCCACTTCATCGCGGCAGCCACCATGTCGTCGATCAACCGGTGCTCGTACGTGAGTCCAGCGGCACCGAACTCTTCCTTGAATTCCGTGTCGAACACCTCGGCGAAGATGTCCTTGAACCGTCCGTCGTACGCCTTGAGGATCGTGTTCTTGGTGGACATGTACACCGGGTAACCCCGGGTCAGCCCGTAACGCATGGACGCTCGCGCGAAATCCCGGATCGAGTCATCCAAGTTGTACATGCCCATGGCTACTCCAGAACTGGGGTAGTCGAACACGTCGAACACCATCGGCTCGGACTCATCCGCCGGCGTGAATGTCATCGTCAACTTGCCAGCCGAAGGAACCCTGAAATCCGTCGCCTTGTACTGGTCACCGAACGCGTGACGGCCGACAACGATCGGCTTTGTCCACCCTGGAACGAGCCGCGGAATGTTGCTGATCAGAATCGGCTCACGGAAGATCACGCCGCCCAGGATGTTCCGGACGGTGCCGTTTGGTGAACGCCACATCTTCTTCAGTCCGAACTCGGCCACTCGTGCTTCGTCAGGAGTAATGGTCGCGCACTTGACGCCGACCCCGTACTCCTTGATGGCGTTGGCGGCGTCGACGGTGACTTGGTCTTCCGTGGCGTCGCGACTCTGAATCGACAGGTCGTAGTACTTCAGGTCGATGTCCAGGTACGGGAGCACGAGTTGCTCCTTGATGAACGACCAGATGATTCGAGTCATCTCGTCCCCGTCCAGTTCAACGACTGGGTTGGCGACCCTTATCTTCTCCACGAACCTACTCAGCTCCCTACAGATCTTTCACATCGGCTTGCTTGGCGCGAACGGCCTCGGCCGCGGCTAGTAACCCAGCGCGCTCCGAGTCCGTCAACTCCGTTTCAACGACGCTTCGGACCCCCACCCGACCGATCTCGGCCTGCACTCCCAGGTACACCCCGGAAATCCCGTATTCGCCATCCACCCACGCGCACGCGGGCATCACATCCCCTGAGTCTTCGATAACGGCGCGCGCCATGCGGGCAGCCGCCGCGGACGGCGCGTAGAACGCCGACCCGCTCTTAAGTAGCGCGACAACTTCGGCGCCGCCATTGCGGGTCCGAACCACGATGTCCTCAATCTCGTCGGCGCTGAGGCATTCGCTCAGCGGGCGACCATCTACCGAGCACGCCGAGGGCACTGGCACCATTGTGTCTCCGTGCGACCCGAGGGTAAGAGTACGAACCGCGGCGACAGGAACACCCAGCCTCTCGGCCACGAAGTTCGAGAACCGGGCCGTGTCGAGCATGCCCGCCTGGCCCATGATCCGGTTCTTTTCGAAGCCTGTGACCATCTGAGCCAGCGCGGTCATCTCATCGAGCGGGTTGGCCACGTTGACCACAACGGCGTCCGGAGCGTGGGCCGCGACGTTTTCCGCGACACTTCGCATGATGCGCGCGTTGGTTTCGATCAAGTCCATGCGGCTCATGCCCGGCTTGCGGGGCAGCCCCGCCGTGATCACGACGATGTCGGAGCCCTCAATGGCCTCATATCCCTCGCCGTTCGGCCCGGTGCTGGCGCCGATGACCCTCGTCTCGAAGCCCTCGATCGGCCGCGATTGGTTCATGTCGAGCGCTAGGCCCTGCGGCCGACCCTCAATGATGTCCGTGAGCACGACTTCCTCGAATATGTCGTACTCCGCGAGTCGTTGGGCCGTCGTGGACCCGTAGAACCCAGCTCCAACAACAGTGACCTTGCCCTGTCGGGACATCCGCTCACCTCCGGTTCGGCAACGGCCCAACCTTACCGAGGTGCCCGAGCCCGCACGCCGATGGGGATGCGGTCGCTAGGGCGCGGGAACGATCACAGCCAGCACCAGCAGTGAACCAGCGAGCACCGCGAGAATGACGAGATCAACTCTGGAGGATCGGACCACGAGCAGCCCAGCATCGGAGTCGGACATCACCATGCGCAAGATGAACGCGACCAACACGGATGCGGCAAGCCCCACTACGCCAAGCCGGAAGTCCACGAGCAGTAGGCCCAAACTCACGGCGGCTCCGGCCACGACTAGCGTCAGCGGCAGGTACTTGGGCACGACACGCTTGCGCCGGAAGTCCACGAGTGTGGGCTCAGAGGCCTGTCCTGACCGCGCGGACGAGCTCACGGCAACCGCAGCTCAGCGGACTCGACGACGTTCCGCAGAAGCATCGCCCGTGTCATCGGCCCGATACCACCCGGCATGGGCGCGATCCACCCAGCGGCCTCCCTCACGTCGGGACTGACGTCGCCGACCAGGCCAGCGTCGGTACGCGTTATCCCAACATCCAGGACGACCGCACCTGGGCGCACCAGATCCCGAGTGATCAGCCCGGGAACCCCCGCAGCCGACACGACGATGTCAGCGTCGCGGACGTGTCTGCCCAGATCGCGAGTACCTGTGTGGCACAGGGTCACGGTCGCACTCTCCGAACGCCTCGTCAGCAGCAGCCCCAGGGGACGCCCCACCGTGACTCCCCGCCCAACGATGCACACTTCCGCCCCACGGATCTCGATGTCATGCCTGCGCAAGATCTCCACGATTCCGTTGGGCGTGCACGGCAGGGGGCCCGCTATCCCAAGGACGAGACGACCTAGGTTCACCGGATGCAACCCGTCCGCGTCCTTCGCCGGACTCATGCGCTCCAACGCCCTCCCCTCATCGAGGTGACTCGGAAGCGGAAGCTGGACGATGTACCCGGTACAGGCAGGATCGCCGTTCAAAGCGTCGAGCTTGGACTCGAGCTGGTCCTGCGTCGTGTCGCCGGGCAGATCAACTCGAATCGACCTGATACCGACCTCCGCGCAGTCGCGGTGCTTGCCTGCCACGTAGGCGGAACTGCCGGGATCGTCGCCAACCAGAACGGTCGCCAGACCGGGCGTGATTCCCAATGCCGCGAGCTTGGCCACGCGTTCCCGGATCTCACCTTTGATCGCAGCCGCGGTCGCCTTGCCGTCGAGGATCTTGGCCGTCACAGCCGGATTGTGTCACGCCCGCTCACCGGCGCGGAAGACTCCCGCGAGACTCGGCTACTCCCACTCGATTGTCGCCGGCGGCTTGCTCGTCAGATCCAGGACCACACGGTTGACTTCCGATATCTCGTTCGTGATCCTGCCCGAGATCTTCGCCAGCACATCGTTTGGCAAGCGCGCCCAGTCGGCCGTCATCGCGTCGCTTCCCGCCACGGGGCGCAGGACTATCGGATGCCCGTAGGAACGCCCATCGCCTTGGACGCCGACCGAGCGCACGTCCGCGAGCAGCACAACTGGGAACTGCCAGATCGCGCGGTCCAGCCCAGCCTGAGTGATTTCCGCCCTAACGATCGCGTCGGCCGCTCTGAGTATCCGCAGGCGGTCTGGGTCGACTGTACCGACTATACGGATCGCGAGCCCTGGGCCGGGGAATGGATGCCGCCACACGATGTCACTCGGCAAGCCCATGCTCTCGCCGATGCTGCGGACCTCATCCTTGAAGAGTCGCCTCAGAGGCTCGATGAGGGTGAACGCCAGATCCTCGGGCAGTCCCCCGACGTTGTGATGACTCTTGATGGTCGCCGCTCCAGCACCGCCCCCGGATTCCACGACGTCTGGGTACAACGTTCCCTGCACTAGGAACTGGATCGGAGCCTCGCCTTCACCCGACGCGGCCACGAGGTCCCGCTCGGCGGCCTCGAAGACGCGGATGAACTCGCGGCCGACTATCTTCCGCTTCTTCTCCGGATCGCTGACCCCGGCCAACGCGGCCAGGAACTGCTCGGCGGCGTCCACTACGACCAGCCGGACGCCCGTCGCGGCTACGTAATCCTGGACGACCTGCTCGCGCTCTCCCTCGCGCAGAAGACCGTGGTCCACGAAGACGCAAGTGAGCTGGGAGCCGATCGCGCGCTGGACCAAGGCCGCGGCCACAGCGGAGTCCACACCACCTGACAATCCGCAGATAGCCCGGGCGCCGCCGACCTGGTCGACGATCGCAGCCACTTGTTCCTCAACGAATCCGACAGTGGTCCAGTTCTGCTCCAGGCCCGCGACTTTGAATAGGAAGCGCTCCAGCATCTCCTGGCCGTACCGCGTGTGGCCCACCTCTGGGTGGAACTGGACTCCAGCGATCCGGCGCTTTGGATCTTCAAACGCGGCCACGGGCGAACCATCCGAATGAGCCGTTACCACGACCCCGTCGGGAGCACGCGTGACCGCGTCGCCATGGGACATCCATACCGTTTGCTGGTCGGGCAGTCCCCGCAGGAGCACCGAGTCGGCTTCGGTGACGAACAACAACGTGGCACCGTACTCACGCCCGCCCGTCTTCCCCACCTCGCCGCCGAGGGATCTTGCCATTAGCTGGAATCCGTAACAGATCCCCAGCACGGGCACGCCCATGTCCAAGATGGTGGGATCGAAGTCGGGTGCCCCAGGCTCGTAGATGCTGGCGGGGCCGCCGGACAGGACGAGCGCCAACGGATCCAGCTCTGCCAGGTCCCTCGCCGACATCGTCCCGGGCACGATCTCGGAGTAGATGCCCGCCTCCCGCACGCGCCGGGCGATGAGTTGCGCGTATTGGGCGCCAAAGTCCAGCACGAGGACAGGACGCGGGTCGAGTCGGGTCATTTGGTTCCCTGCGGCTATGTAACTCCGAGGCTATCCAACCGCCATGTCCGTCCGCTAGGACGCACGACACGGAGGCTTCATGGAGATCGGCTCAGTGTCAGCACGGCTCAGTGTCAGCACAGTCCGACAGCGGGCAACCGCGCACCCGTCAGCCTTCGCCCATGGTCGCTACGAAGGCCTACTCATGGCGTCCGTGACTCGCACAGATAACGCAACCCGATGCCTGGCAGCGTCACGGCAAGCCGATCGGCGCCACATGCCCTCTCGGAAGAGAGCGGTGGGGGGGACCCCAGAAGTGGATCTCCCCCCGCCGAGTCGTCAGGCCTTGCCGAGAATCCGGGCGATCGTAGTCCCGCATTCGGGGCACTTGCCCTTTGCCATGCGTGTGCCCTTGGCGTTGACCGATACCTCGCCAGTGAACGAACGCTTGTTCTTGCACTTGACGCAGTACCCCTCGCCGCTGTACTCCTCCGCCACGCGAACCTCCTCGATATGCCGCCGACTTCTCGCCGACTGCCTTGGCCCGCACAGCGTAGTTCCGAGATCCGAAGGCCCCGCAGGCGGGTCACCCCCTGTCACCTTCAGATCCGCCGCGACTGTCCTCGGCAGCTTGACGGCTTGGGCGCGGGCCTGTGGATACCCGACTTCACAAATCCGCGAAATCGGGCACGATCGCGGGATGAGACCACGATTGCACCCCTGGATACCACTGTTGCGCCTTCACGACGGGGCAGTCCAGGTTGGTACCGACCCACAGCGCCGCGTGAGGCTCGCAAGTGAGGCCGCAGCCGCAGTCCTCGCCGCCGCTGCAGCCATGGACGGGCGACTCCTCCGTGAGGACCTTGACCAAGATCCGCTCGTCGCCAGGGGTCTAGCGCTGCTGTGCGAGTCTGGAGCGCTGATGGATGCCGATGAGCACCCGCGAGGATGGCAAGCGCTCCATCACCGTACGCGCCAGGATCTGACGCGCGGTGCCCTTACGAGGGCCGTGAGCACCCAGGGCCGACTGTCCAGCGGGACTGTCACCGCACGAACCAGCGTCGAGGTCACCGTTTGGGGCCCGCGACCCCTGGCCGCGGCTGTCACGACCGCCCTAGCGTCCGCTGGCTTCAACAGGACCGTCTGCATCGACGCCGAGGCGGCTGCCATCGGCCAAACAGATCGCGTGATCCTGATCGGGCGCCCCAAGTGGGCAGTAGTTTCCGGCCTGATGCGGAACTCGATCCCGCACGTGGCACTGTCTCCCCGGGCCGCGTCCATCCGGATCGGCCCATTCGTCGAACCGGGTCGCTCGGCGTGCCTTAGGTGCCTGCATCTGGCTCGGGGGGACCGAGATCCTAACTGGCCACTAATCAGCGAGCAACTCGACCGGCTCGTTGTTCCTGAGCCGGATCCAGCGCTGGTGACACTAGCCACTGGGCTCTTCGCGTTGTTGTTCACCGAGTGGGCGGACTCAGCGCCACCACGCGTGCTGAATCGTGTTGTGGAGGTCAGCGCTCCGCTGGGGCTGCGGGCTGAACGCGAGATCGCCGTTCATCCAGCCTGCGGATGCACTTGGCCGGAAGCGCTGCCAGACTCGGGTTGATTCGATCCGGCTACTCCCAACGTCAGAAACCATATTCACTCTCCTGCCCGAATTCCCGCCAGTCACGCGCGACAATGAGACATGCCGGATCTGCCGTACCACGCCGCTTCCCGGGGAGCGCGACTCGCGACCCTCCCGCTCGGGCACGCCGGGCGGGCAGCGTGGGGACTGGGGAAGAGGTTGGGGGGAAAGCCCGCCGAGGCAGTGACACTGGAACTGCAGCAGCGCACCGCTGAGAGCTTGTTCAGGGTTCTTGGGGAACTCAAGGGCGGCGCCATGAAGGCTGGGCAGGCCATGAGTGTCTTCGAGGCGGCTCTGCCCGAGGACCTCGCCGGTCCATACCGGGCGACGCTGACGAAGTTGCAGGAGGCCGCTCCCCCGCTGCCCGCTCAGACCGTCCACGCCGTGCTTGAACAGGATCTCGGCGCCGATTGGCGAACCCGGTTCCGGTCCTTCGACGATGTCCCGGCTGCCGCCGCGTCGATTGGACAAGTCCACCGCGCGGTCTCGGCGGACGGCCGAGTCGTCGCCGTGAAGATCCAGTACCCCGGAGCGGCCCATGCGCTGCGATCCGACCTAAATCAGATGGTGCGCATGGGACGACTGTTCGGTTCGTGGCTGCCGGGCCTGGACGTCAAGTCACTACTCAATGAACTTCGCGACCGGGTTATCGACGAACTCGACTATCTGGCTGAGTCGGATTCCCAGCGTAAGTTCGCCGCGGCCTACGAGGGCGACCCGGAGTTTCTCGTGCCGCACGTTCTGGCCGCGTCGCCCCGCGTACTTGTCAGCGAGTGGGTGGATGGTACCCCTCTGTCTTCCATCATCGTGAACGGAAGCCCTGCTGAGCGGGACCGCGCGGGCCTGCTCTACCAAAGGTTCCTTCTGTCAGGGCCAGCGCGAGCGGGCCTGCTGCACGGAGACCCGCATCCGGGCAACTTCCGGATCACACCCGACGGACGCCTGGCTGTCGTGGACTTTGGCGCGGTCGCGCATCTGCCGGACGGCATGCCCTCCGCCGTAGGGAGTCTGATGCGCATCGCCCTCGCCGGGGACGCCGAGACAGTAATGGAGGGCCTGGAGGCCGAGGGATTCATCAAGCCTCACATGACGCTCGACGCACAAAGGCTTCTGGACTACATGCTGCCGTTCATCGAACCGGCGAGCGTGGAGCGATTCCACTACTCACGAGCGTGGATGCGCAGCCTGTTCATGCGCGTCAAAGACCCCCGCAGCCCCGACTTCACCATTGGCCTCAAGCTCAATCTCCCCCCGTCCTACGCGCTCATCCACCGCGTCTGGGTTGGCGCGATCGGAGTCACGTGCCAGCTGGACGCGACCGTTCCTATCAGGGCTGAGCTGATCCGCTGGATTCCGGGGTTCGCTGACGAAGCTGGGTGATCTCGGCTTCGCCGGCGAAAGGCTCATCCGGTCCGCTACTAGCTAGGACCCGCAGAAGGTCCGGGCCGAAGTCTTCGATCTTATGGCGGGCCATCCCGGGCAGGGCCTCCAGATCAACCAGAGTCGCGGGCATCGCTTCGGCGACACGCACGATGCTGGCGTTCGTCATCACGACATGCGGGGGCACACCACGAGACTCGGCGCAATCGTCACGCCACTGCGTCAGCCGGGCCAGGACTTCACCGTCCCCGTCACCAGGACAATCGCGACACCGACCCAGCACGCGCTCATGCCCGGTCACCAAGCCCTTTCGACAGACCCTGCAAGTCGCGAGCCCGCTTGAACGCTCAGCCTTGCGACGCTCCGGCTGCCCTGGACGCCATGCGGTCGGGGCCGGTTCGACGATCGGAGCACCAGCCCCGGAGAGATCCGCCAGGAAGCGCGACGGTGAACGCACCTGGGAGTGCCTGCCGCCCGCTCCTGGGCGGCGGCGGGACCACGAGACGATCAGCCGGTCACTCGCCCGCGTCACTCCCACATAGAGCAGGCGCAGTTCGTCCAGCAGAGCCGCTTCGTCCGTCGCGTGCGAGATCGGCAACAACCCGTCCGCTGCTCCGATGATGAACACCGTTCCCCATTCGAGCCCCTTGGCCCCATGCAGCGACGCGAGCATCACACCGGCCGGATCCGGGGGGACACGATCCGCGATCCGCGCGTCGAGGTCCGCGACGAGTTCTGAGGCATCCGTTGCGCCCGGATGCTGGGCGGCAAGCTCGCCCAGCGCCGCCAGCGATTCCCAACGGTCTCGGGCAGGCCCCAGGCCGCTCGGCGCATCTGGCGTGTGCCCCATAGCTGTCAGAACCGAGGCCATCGCTTCTGCGGCAGTCGACGCGGGATGTGCCCGAGCTTCACCCCGCAGTCGCGTCACAGCCTCCTTGACCTCGGGGCGGCTGAAGAAGCGATCGGTCCCACGCACCGAGAACACAACGCCTGCTTCGTCCAACGCCTCCTGCAGCGCGATCGATTGGGAGTTGGCCCGGTACAGGCAAGCGATGTCGCGCGGAGCGGTGCCAGCCGCCACCAAGCCGCTGATCTCCTCTGCCACACCTCGCGCTTCGCTGAGATCGTCCGGAAACTGCAGAATGCGCACCGCCGGCCGCCCGACCCCCGGACCTGGGTCCCGGGGTCGGAGCCCGCGGCGTGAGGCTTGAAGCCGCGGGGCCGACCCTGGGACCCGGGACCGGGTCACTAACGCCGCGGTGCGGGCGCTTGTCAGCCTGCGAGCCCCCGGTATCCCGACAGCCAAGCCGTTCGCCGCCGCGACGATGTGCTCCGCGCACCGGTAGGACCGAGTCAGCTCCACAGCGGTCGCACCCGGATACCGCTGCCTGAACCCGGTCAGCAGATCTTGATCGGCCCCGGCGAATCGGTAGATCGTCTGAGCAGGATCCCCGACGACGCACAGGTCGTCACGGTCCCCGAGCCACAAATCCAACAACCTCTGCTGAAGCGGGGAAACATCCTGATACTCATCGACGGTGAACCATCTGTAGGCGCGACGCACCCGGTCCCGGATCTGCGGGCGTGTCTGAAGCATCCCGATCGTGACCAGAAGTACATCTTCGAAGTCCATGACCGCTCGGGAGGTCTTTGCTTCTTCGTAGGCGACCATGACCCTGGCGACTTCAGGCCTGTCCGCCCCTTCTATCGGCGAACGGCCCGCCTGTTCCGCGCGGCTGACGTACCCGTTCGGGTCCACTCCGACGGACTTGGCCCATTCGACTTCGGTCGCGATGTCGCGCACCAGCGAGTCAGCCGCGGCCAGTCCGCACTGCGCGAGGGCCTCCTTGACCAGCGGCGTCTTGCTCGCCTGAATGCGCGGCGGCCTCCCGTCCGCGACGTCCGGCCAGAAGTGGTGCAGCTGCCGCAGGGCCGCGGAGTGGAACGTCCGGGTCGCGACTCCCGGTGCGTCCAGAGCAGCTAGTCTTCGACCCAGCTCCCCGGCAGCCCGGTCGGTGAACGTCAGTGCCATCGTGCGGTGCGGTTGATACGTACCGGTTGCCACACCGTGGGCTATTCGGGCTGTGACGGTCTTTGTCTTGCCCGATCCAGCCCCGGCGAGAATCACGACCGGACCAAGCAAGCTCCGCGCGGCGGCGGCCTGCTGCTCATCCAGTGTCGACAGCGGATCGATCATCGCTCGCGAGTCTCACACGCCCATGTCGGAATCTCCGACGCGGGTGCCCGTCCACCGGCCAGCTGCTCGATGATCTGCTCCGGTCCGGGAAGTCGCTCCGGCCTTTCGACCCTGCCGGCCGGGAGGAACACGAACGCCCCCGAGATTCTGTCCAGCGGCACTTCCTTCGACAAGGACAACGCATACCGGTAGATGGCGAGCTGAAGCGGATCGGCATGCCGGGGGTCGCCGGTCTTCCAGTCGATGACCTCCCAGTCCACATCCGCGCCGGAGCCGGGCGGTACCGGAAACACAGCGTCAATCCGTCCGACGACAACCAGATCGCCCAGCGGAACGGCGAAAGGCACCTCGACGCCCTCCGGTACCCGGTCGGCGAACTCCGTGGCCTCGAAGGCCTTTGCCAACGCTCTGACGTCATCCGGCAAGTCGGGAACCTCCGGCAGCTCACAGAGATCGAAGAGCGCCTGCTGTCCGAACCTTTTCTGGACCCACTCGTGGAACTCGGTACCCAACCGCGCGGACTGGGACGGGCGGCGCGGCATCGGCCGAACCAAGCGTCGGCGAAACTTCGGATCCCTGATGGAACCAACGACCTGGCTAGCGGACAGCAGCCCAGGGCCGTTCCCGACGTCTGTCCCAGCTGTCGCGTCCGCGATGAGTTCGGCGACTCTCATGCTCAGCGCTTGGACCGGGATCCCTTCGGCATGAGGCTCTGTCGGCTCTGACGCATTGCTCCTCAGGCTCGCCACGGCCTGTTCGACGAGGAGCGCGGCAGCCCAGGCATCTGATTTGGCCAGTGGTGGCGGCCAGCAATCGTCAGCTCGCCCCTCCTCCGCTACCGGCTGGCCGTGCCCCGACGGTCCCCCCGGCGAGTCGGGCTCGGCAGCCCATTCCAGAATCTCCTCCGGCGCGCATTCGGCTCTGACTGCCAACAGGTACGGCGACGGTCCCCTCGGGCGCTTCTGAGTGGGTCCAAACCAGTGCCCACTCGCGATCAGGCGCTCCTTCGCACGAGTCACCGCCACGTAGGCGAGGCGGTCTTCGTCCCTGAGGTCCTCGGTCTTGCAGGCCTTCACATACTCGTCATGACGCTTGCGCGTCACCGGGTCATCGGGAAACTCCGCGTCGTGAGCGGGATCGGGTTCGTCAGCGCAGACGGGCGGCAACGCCAAGGAAGTCGTGGGCCACCGCTTGCGGCCCTGCGAGGACGGGAACACCCCGCCGGACAAGAACGGCAGAATGACAGTCGGAAACTCCAGTCCCTTCGAGCTATGGACCGTCATCGCGATTACCGCATCAGCGTCCATAGCCAGCGTCTGAGACTGGGGTTGAACGTCGAACCGGCGGCAGTCGTCCAGGTAGGTGATGAAAGCCGGCAGCCCCCGTCCGCCGGATAGATCCACGAAGTCACTGGCCAGGTCAAGCAGCCCGTCCAGCGACTGCCGCGCGGCCAGGCCCGAAGCGCCACCGGCTTCCCACTCCAGAGCTAAGGCCAGCCGATCTGCCACAGCTTGGATGACCTCGGCGACCGAGCGGTGACGCCAGGTCTTCAAGTCGTCGATGAGCTGCTTGAACTCCCAGAACCGGTCTTTGGCTTCCTGGGAGAACTTGTAGGACGCGGCATCACCGGGGTCACAAACCGCGTCCAGGAGGCTTATCTCGACCGGCGCGCTGCGCTGGTCGGGCTGAGCGGACCGGGCCAGGTCAGCGGCTCGACGACCCAAGATCGCCAGGTCCCTGGGCCCGATTCTCCACCGGGGGCCGACCAAGTGATACAACACGGCCGGGTTCGCCGTCGGATCGACAAGCAGACGCAGCAACGTTGTCACCTCGACGACTTCCGGCGAGTCCAGCAAGTTACGTAACACGGGAAGCTGCACCGGTACGTCCAATCGACGCAAAGACTCCGCGATGGCCGAGACGTCGTCATTCGTGCGGCACAAGACGGCGAAGTCCGACCATCGCTGAGCGCGGCCGGCCTCGGCGACCCGATCGGCTACCCAGGCCAGCTCGTCGTCGTAGGTGCGCAGAAGAGCGCAACTCAGACGCCCGGGACCCGCATCGCCACGCGGTCTAAGCGTCGGCACATCCCTGTGGAACGCGCGCAGATCCGTGGAGATCCTGTTGGCGAGGTTGACCACCGCATGGGATGAACGCCGGTTCACCGACAGCGGGTACACGTCCGCGCGGTCACCCTCCACCGCGGGGAACTGCTCAGCGAACTGGTCAATGTTCGTCACGCTCGCACCCCGCCAGCCGTAGATCGCCTGGCATGGATCCCCGACAGCGGTGACGGCATGTCCGCCCCCGAACAGCGCCTGCATCGTGCGGCGCTGCACCCGGGACGTGTCCTGGTACTCGTCCAGCAACACGACGCGGAAGCGGTTTCGCATGGAAGCCGGGACCGCTGGGACAGTCTGGGCGAGCTGGGCAGACAGGCGGACTTGGTCTGAGAAATCGATGACATCGCGCTTGGACTTGGCTTGCCGGAACTGGTCCACGATGTACGACAGGGCGATCCGTCCGGATGCCGCGCCGATCATCTTGTCGCTGGTGGCGTTGAGCCCCTGGTCCAGCGATGCCACAAGATCCCGATCCCAGTGGCGAAGTGCGTCGGTGGAGATGTCCAGATCAGCTAGGGCGTCGTCCATCTTGAGGATCCGCTCTGCCAGGTTAGTGGGCAGTACGCGGACGTTCGGAACGTCGCGCTCAGGCACCTCCGGGCCGCAAGCGACCGAGTAGGCCAATCGGCTGCGGTGTGCGTCGCCAATCAGCCGCTCGCCGGAATCCAAGCCGAGCAACAAACCGTACTCAGACAGCAGTCGGCCCGCGAACGCGTTGTACGTCAGAACCGTCGGGTCCCCCGGTTCCGCGTCGTTCCCAGGGAATCGGCGAAGACCGAGTCTTACTCGTGAGCGCAGCTCAGAGGCGGCCTTGTTCGTGAACGTGAGCCCGAGCACCTCATCAGGTCTGACCGAACCGGTCGCGACAAGCCAAACCACTCTGGCGGCCATGACTGTCGTCTTCCCCGATCCAGCCCCAGCGACTATGAGTTGGGGCCGAATCGGGGCCGTCGCGGCGGCGATCTGCTCGTCACTGAGAGGGATACCGACCAATCCGGGCAAGTCAGCGGGCCGCATGGCGCTCATCTGGCGCCGCCGGACTGCTTCGGACACGCGCTGACGAAATCGCAGTACCGGCACCAGGAGCCAAGGCGAGCATCAAACCGCTCCTCGCGCACGACCGCTGCGACTTCGCCGAGCATCTTCCGCGCCCACGAACCGCCGTCGGACTCCCCAAGACTCGGTTGCACGCGAACCGCCGCGCGGTCATCCTTGGTTCCGGTGGCAACGCACAAGTGGACCAGTCCGGCTCCGCCGCAACGCTCGGCTCCAAACTCGGCCGCAGCGCCACTTTGGATCGCGATCTGGTAGACAGCAAGCTGAGCGTGCGATTCAGCTTCCGCGGTTGAAGTCTTGGAGCGCTTGGTCTTGAAGTCCCAGACCAGGGCACAGCCCTGATCATCCACCTCAACGGCGTCGAACGACCCTCGAAGTCGGACTCGCTCCGCCTGTGAGCCGCCGACCCCGGCCGGGGAGCCTTCGAGAGGAACCTCCACCTCGAACTTCAGCTCAGAAGTGACGCCGCCGCCGCGCTCGGACAGCCAGGCCTCCGCCCGGCCGAGTGCCTCCCGCGCGAGCCCGCGTTCTGATGCCGCGCGCCAGGCCGCCTCGTGCCCTCCGTCTATCCATTTGCGCGACAGGAGTTCATCGAGGTCCGTGCGTTTCCCCGCTTGGGAATCGGTGATCATCTCCGCCACAGCTTCATGCACGATGAGACCAAACTCCAACGCCTCTCCCCCCGGCGGAGCCCCTTTCGCTTCCTTTCCCAGGAACCAGCGGAAGGGGCATTCAACTACCGCGGCCACCGCGGACGCAGACAGAGCCAGCGGCTCGTCCGTGGGCCTCATCGGCGCTTCCGCAACCGTCCAATCACGTACCCCAACCCAGTTACGTGGATCCGCTGCCGCGAACACCGCGCGTCCCGCCGGATCGGTCACCTCACGCAGAATCGCTAGCTTGCGCGCGGCCCATGCGCCAGCTTCGGGATCGGTGGCCGCTTCCCGCAGCGCTACAACCACGGACTCCACGGCCGGGCCCTGCTCCGGGTACCCGCGAACCGAGCGGACTTCCATGGGGATGTTGTCGATGAACCTTGATCTGTCGCTGCCATCGGCGCGGTACGCGCACAGAATCGCCCGCCGAGACGCACGCGTCAGCGCCAGGTACAGCAGACGCCGCTCCTCGGCCGCGCCGACGGATGACACGGGCCCGTCCGCGAGGCCGCTGCCCGTGAGGCGTTCCAGCCCGATCAACCCCGAACCCGGCCGTCCCGCGGGCCAGTTGCCCTCTACCAAGCCACACACGACTACAACCGGCCACTGCAGCCCCCGCGACCTAAATACCGACATGACGCGCACGGTGTCCTGGTAACTGGTCGTCTGTACGTCAGGTTCCGCCGGGATCTCCTGGGCGCGCAAGTCGGCGACGAAGCTCCTCAGATCGGCGCCAGTTCCGGTTCGTTCGTCAGCCCGATCCGCCAGCCTGAACAGGCTGACAAGGGAATCCAGGTCGCGGTTGGCGACGGCGCCGAGTGTGCCCGCGCGCTCCGCCTGGCGCTCGAGCCGGTCTGGCCATGAGCCACCGAGCTGGCTGCGTTGTGCCTGCCCGAACCACAAATGCCACAACAGGTCAGACGCGGGACGGCGGTCGGCCACCATCGACAAGGCCCGAGTCAGTGTCTGTCCAACCGCCGCGACCTGCCGAGCCACTTCGCGCAGGTCTCCCGGAACGTCGGCCAGAGCCTGCGGATCGCGCAGCACCTCGCCCCAACACACTGTGGCACCCGGTTCTGCCGACTGCCGATGTGCCAACCAGCGACCCAACCTGCTCAGGTCGGTCTCTAAGACTCCTCCAACTGGGGAAACCAGGATCTGTCGAGCGGCTTCTGAGCCAAGGACCGCGGATTCGGAATCAGCGATCAGCTGGGCAGCGCTAAGAAGCGCGTCGACGGCTGGCTGCTGCGACAACGGCACGTCGTTCGCGGGCACGTTGACCGGTATCCCCGCGCGCGTCAAGTGGCGTACGAGCACAGGGATCTCTCGTGCCGGAGAACGGACCAGCACAACCATGTCTGACCATGCGGCACCGTCGCGCCGCTCCTGCCGCAGCAACGCGGCCACATGCGCTGCCTGGCAGTTCTCATCATCGAATTCAGCCACATCGACACGGCCATCGCCAACCACTGTCGCCGGGACGCGCAACCGCGGGCACGGCGGAATACCGGGGTACCAGCGACCTCCCATCAGCGCTTCGGCAGACCTGCGCACTTCCGCCGGACACCTGTACGTGACGGGCAGGACAAGAGGCGGAACCGCTCCAGCGAGCTCCGCGAACCGACTGAGCACGCTCATGTCCGCCCCACGGAAACCGAACACCGACTGGTCTGGATCAGCCGTGGCTATCAAGAGGCCGCCCTCGGCCACCGCCCCCGCGAACAACCTCAACTGCAGCGGATCAGAGTCGTGCAGATCGTCGACAAGCACCGCGTTCAGACCAGGACCCCCCGCGCCCGCAGCACCCGCCATGACCGCGCCCGGACCGGACGACTCAACGATGGCCACTGCCTTATTGAGCGCCTCGGTGTAGTCCAAGCAGCCTTCCCAGTCCAGAACTCGCAGGTACTCGCCGACGAACTGGCCCACGGCCCGCCAGCCTTGGTCGCCGACCCGGTTGGCTTCCGCGACGATCTCGTCGGGGTGCCACCCCATGCCGCGGACCCTGGCTGCGGCCCTGCGCAGTTGCAGCGCGAAGCCGCGCGTTGTCAGCGCGGGCAGCCACTCCCGTGGCCAATCAACACTTCGAGCTCCGAGTGAGCCGTGGAGCATCTGACGGATGCGAGACTCCTGCTCCGGTGCCGTCAGCAGCCGCGGAGCACCGTGCGGCCCCGGGTGCCGGTCGAGGACCCTCCAGGCCAATCCGTGAGCGGTAGTCACTGGCGGCGCGGCTCCGCCCAACAATCTGGCTGCCGAAGCCTGCCATGACCGAGCCGCCATGCGACCCGTCGTGACACCGAGGACACCGTCGGTCCCCATCCGCCGCGTCAGCCGCACGCTCGCATGAATCAGGCACGCGGTCTTGCCCGTCCCCGGTGCACCCAACGCCAGCAGCGGACCCGAGCTGTGGTCCACGAGCTTGAGCTGAACGGGGTCGAGGAGCTCAAGTGACGCGATCTCGACCATGGGAACATGGAATCACGGCCCTCCGACACAGAACGCGGCGTCCAGGCCCGGGTCGTGGGACGATCACCATGTGGCAGATCCCGATGACGCGAGCCGACACCATGAGTCCGGCTCCAGCAGGGAAATCATCTCGCTGAAGTCGGAGGTGGACCAGCAGACCGTCGTGATTGAGGGCGGAGTAGTCAAGAAGCGCTTACGGCGGCCCCTTGACCTGCTTCGACTCGTTGTCGCCCTGGGATTGATCGTTGTCTTTGGCGGTGCCGCCTACTTCGCCACTGGCACAGCCATAGGAATCGGCGAAGACATAACCGAGGCGTCGCGCAAACTGCCGGACATGATCGTGGCGGTACTCAACGGAGTTGGTGGCCTCGGACTTCTCACGCTGCCCGTCGCGGCCGCGGTCGACTTGCTGATCAGGCACCGGGGTCGGCAGCTACTGGACGCGGTCGTGGCCCTGATCGCCGCGATCGCGGTGCTGACAGCGGTGAAACTGATCCTCGAAGACCAAGCCGGGCAGATGTTGTTGGCGCTGTCGGGTGGCAAGAGCCCACCTGGCACGCCCTTACTGCCGCTACTGGGAGGGCTGGTCGCCTTCATCACGGTCGCCAGGTTGATGGGCAGATCCCGCTGGAACATCGCCGCGGGTGCCGTCGTGATTTCCCTCGTCGTCTTCACGATTATCACTGGCGGCATCGCTATCGCCGGAATCGCCGAGTCGCTCTTGGTCGGCTGGGCGACCGGTCTTGCCATGAGGTATGTCTTCGGCACACCGACTACGCGACCAAGCGGCCTGGAAGTGGCCGCGGCGTTGGCGAAGGCTGGTCATCCGATCAGCCTGCTCCGGGCGCAAGAGATCACTGAGGTGGGTCGCAGGTACTCCGGAGTGGAACCGGACGGCACTGAGCTCGAAGTGTTCGTCTTGGACCGCGATCTTGAGGGGGCGGGGGCAGCGCAGGCCGCATGGCGCTCGCTGCGACTCAGGGACGACGTGACTCGGGGCGCCGTCAACATGCGTCACACACTGGAACACCGAGCCCTGCTGGCCTATGCCGCTGAGGTCGCTCACGCGCCCTCCGCGAAGCTCGTCGCCGCCCGGGAGATCGGACCGGACTCCAGTCTGCTCGCCTATGAGCGGGTCCTGGGTAAGCGCTTCTCCGCCCTGGCGGTCGAGGAAATCACCGATGACATCTTGGACGACACCTGGCGCGTACTGCTGGCCCTCAGAAACGCTGGCATCACTCACCGCCGACTGACTGCCTCCAACCTGGTGCTGACCCCAACCGGCCAGGTTCGGTTGCTCGGGATCGGCAGCGGCTCGGTGGCTTCCAGCGACGTCGCGCTGCGCATCGACCTGGCGGAGATGATGTGCACTCTGGGACTGCTCGTCGGCCCGGACCGCTCGGTTGCCTCCGGTCGGCGCGTGCTGGGAAGCGACACGATGGCCACTGCCCTGCCCGTGCTGCAACCTGTCGCGTTGAGCCCGCAAACCAAGAAGGCGATCCGCAAGAACAAGGACGTGATGATCAGCTTGCGGGACGCCATCGTCGAGATCCGACCAGACGCCGACGCCGAGCACATCGAGCTCGAACGCATCAAGCCTCGCGTGCTCATCATGATCATCCTGGGGTCGATCGCCGCCTACGCCCTGCTGTCCCAGCTCGGGCAGGTGGATCTGGTCACGCTGCTGACCAACGCCAATTGGGAATGGATGATCGTCGCCGTCATCGCCTCGCTCATGACCTACCCCGGAGCAGCGTGGTCACTGACCGGGTTCGTCCCGGAGAGGCTGAAGTTCCATCGCACGATCGCAGCGCAACTCTCCGCCGATTTCGCGACCCTCGTCGCGCCGCCGACGCTTGGCACTGTCGCGATCAACCTGCGGTATCTGCAGCGCTCGGGCGTGCACCCGGCCCTGGCGACAGCCTCGATCGGGGTGTCTCAGGTGGGAGCGTTCTTGGTCCACCTCATACTGCTGACGGGCTTCGGTATCGCCGCCGGATCGCAGCAGGATTTCAAGCTTCTCGATGAGGCCCCGCCAGGGCTGCTCCTGGCCGGGGCCGCGGCGATCGCCATAGTCGGCGGACTCCTGCTGCTGCCACCGATCCGCCACAGGATCAAGTCCAGGTTCGGGCCGATGCTCAAACAGGTAGGTCCCAGACTCATCACAGTCGCGCAACGACCGGGCAAGTTGGCCGAAGGGATCGGCGGGATGCTGCTTCTAAACCTCGGCTATATCGTGTGCCTCGCGGCTTGCGTCAAGGCGTTCGGCGGCGAGATCGGGTTCTCGGCTGTGGCCGTTGTGTATCTGACCGGTTCCGTGGTGGGTCAAGCAGCCCCGACGCCCGGTGGGCTGGGCGCGGTGGAGGCGGCCATGGCGGCGGGACTCACGGCTGCGGGACTCAGCGGCGGCCTCGCGGTCTCAGCGGTCCTGTTGTACCGGCTGATCACCTTCTGGGCACCTACAGTCCCCGGGTGGTTCACGTTCAACTGGCTGCAGAGGTCCGGCTACCTATGACCGGAGGCGGTCGGCCGAGCTCGCGCGGACGTACAAGATCACGTCAGCATGACGATCGCTCCACGTCCACTCCGGCACGAAGCCCGCTTCGGCGAGTGCGGCGCGAGTTCGACTTGGCCCGTCCTCGCCGAGGACCTTGTACTCAAGAAGCCAGACCCGATCGACTCCGGCCAGGCGGTCGGGCAGTTCTCCGAGCGGGTACTGGACGCCGGTCAAGGTGTCGGACTCCTGCGGCGTGGCCTCCAGGAGCACGTCGTTGAGCCCGGCGAAGCCTTCCGCGTAGGCGGCCTCCATCCGGCGCCTCGCAGGTGGCCGGAAGATGATCGCGTCACCTGCCTGCTTGTTGTCGCTGATGATGGATGCGACCACTCTCAAATCGTCCTTCGCCTCCATCTGCCGATCGGCCACCAGGATCGGAAGCACCAGCAGCGCCAGAGCCACAAGGGCCGTCGCCACGTATGCGCGCCGGGGAAGCAGCGACAGCGAGAAGCCGACCAGGATCGCTAGAGCCGGCATGCTGTAGAACACGTAGCGGGACGCGTACATGGGCTGAATCAGCGCCGACGCGTTGACCAGCGTTACCGCTGGCAGGAAAAGCCAGGGCAGCGTCAGCGAAACGAGACCAACCGAGCCCGGGCTCCGGACCGGGGAGTCCGCGGCACGCGTGCCACGAAGCCATCGGGCGACCGCGTAGGCCACGGCTGACCACAGCAGAACCGCTATTGCCACGACAAGCACGGTGAACAGATTCTGCGGGTCGAACAACCGCGGCGTGATCCAGACGAACGGCGCTAACCACGGCGCTGTCGGTAGCGTTCTGGCCAGATACGACACCTGACTCGCCTGACCATGCGCGATCACGACTAGGGGGGCCAGGGCTAGCGCCACAGCGGCCATCGACGTGACGAATCTGAGCACCGGGCGCCGCGACTGTCCCGAAACGAGCAAAGTCACCGCGTGCGCGGCCGGGATCAACAGGCTGTAGATGAAGACCACGCCCGCGACGAAGACCAGGGCGCCGTAGAGCACCCAAAGCCACCAGGAGTCGTCATGCTCGTCGTTGTCCACGGCCCTGATGAACACGTAGGTAGCCCAGGTCGTCAAGGCACACACGAAGGCATAGGAGCGTGCCTCCATCCCGAAGTGACTCGCCACAGGAAGCAGCGCGAAGACTAGGCCCGCGCCGACCCCCGCCGTGAGACCGAGAAGGCGATTGGCGATTACGGTGACGCCGAGCGCGGCCGCGGCGATCGCGACGGCGCTGGGCAGGCGGATCGAGAACTCCGAAGCCCCGAACAGCCACACCCAGGGATGAAGAAGCAGGTAATAGGCCCCGTGAACGGAGTCAACATTGCCCAGCAGAGCGAGGAGTTTCGGCAACGGGCGAACTACCGCGGAGACAGTCGCGGCCTCGTCATGCCAGAACGACGGCACCCACGATGCGGTTATCGACAGCGCGAACG
Source organism: Candidatus Nanopelagicales bacterium (assembly GCA_030700225.1). Lineage (NCBI taxonomy): Bacteria > Bacillati > Actinomycetota > Actinomycetes > Candidatus Nanopelagicales > Candidatus Nanopelagicales bacterium. The sequence goes on from JAUYJT010000084.1 coordinate 33,321, forward strand.
CTACGACCGCTGGAAGTGCCATGATCCCGCGCCGGCTACGCGGGCTGTCCGACATCTGCCGCTCCTATGCTCAGCGCCTGCGCACCGTCAGTAGAGCGGCTTGTGCGGCTCCACTTCCTTCACCCACGCCAGCACGCCTCCGCCCACATGTACCGCGTCCGCGAAACCTGCCGACTTCACGACGGCCAGGACTTCCGCCGAGCGGCTGCCGACCTTGCAGTGCAGCACGATCTGACGGTCCTGGGGCAAGAGTGCCAGAGCCGCCCCCGTCAGGAAGTCCCCCTTCGGAATCAGCTCCGCACCGGGAATGCTGACTATCTCAGCCTCCCCGGGCTCGCGGACGTCAATCAGGACGAAGTCCCTTGAGCCGCGTTCGCGCTCGCCCAGCATCTCGCTGAGCTGTCCCACGGTAATCGTGGAGTCCTTGGCCGCCTCCGCGGCGTCGTCCGAGATCGCACCGCAGAACGCGTCGTAGTCGATCAGTTCGGTGATCGACGGGGTCGCGCCGCAGAGGGGACAGTCTGGGTCCTTGCGAACCCGCAGGGTCCGGTACTCCATGTCGAGTCCGTCGTACAGCATGAGTCGCCCGATCAACGGGTTGCCGATTCCGGTGAGCAGCTTGATGGCCTCGGTCACCTGGATGCTGCCTATGGAAGCGCACAAGACTCCCAGCACGCCACCTTCGGCGCACGACGGAACCATCCCGGGCGGCGGGGGCTCTGGGTACAAACACCTGTAGCACGGGCCCTGATCCGCCCAGAACACCGTCGCCTGGCCCTCGAACCGAAAGATTGAACCCCACACGTACGGCTTGCCCAGCAGGACGCAAGCGTCGTTGACCAGATACCTGGTCGCGAAGTTGTCCGCGCCGTCGACGATCAGGTCATATCGGCTGAAGATGTCGAACGCGTTGTCAGAGTCCAAGCGCTCGTTGTGGATCACAACGTTGACGAACGGGTTGATCTGCGCGATCCGGTCTCTGGCGGATTCGGCCTTGGGGCGTCCCACGTCAGACTGCCCGTGGATGATCTGGCGCTGAAGGTTGGACTCGTCCACGACGTCGAACTCGACAATGCCCAACGTCCCCACGCCAGCGGCCGCCAGGTACATCAACGCGGGGCTGCCCAAACCGCCAGCGCCAACGCAGAGCACCTTGGCGTTCTTCAGCCGCTTCTGTCCAGCCATCCCGACGTCGGGGATTATCAGATGCCTGCTGTATCTGCGCACCTCATCTGCGGATAGCTCCCGTGCGGGCTCCACAAGCGGCGGATAGGCCACGAGTTCTCCTCATCCCTGGACCTTCGACACGCGAGCGGTGCCAGAGACGGTCGATCGTTGGGCCGCCGACTACAGCTGCGCTGCGACCCGGCCCCTGAGCCGATCGGCCACTATCTCAGCAACCGTTCGTAACGAGTGTCGCTGCTTGTCGGTCAGTGGGTCAAACAGGACCTCGCGGACGCACTCGGCGTGCCCGGGCGTAGCGCTCTCCAATACGTCCCGGCCGACCGTCGTGAGTGCCGCGTACCAGCAGCGCGCGTCTTCTTCGCACCTGGTCCGCGCGACCCATCCGCGGTCCTGAAGCCGGTTGACGGCGTGGGACAGTCTGCTCTGCGAACCATCCAGCGCCTCCGCCAGGGCGGTCATGCGCAGTCCGCGGTCCGGCGCTTCAGACAGCGCGCGAAGAATCGCGTAGTAGGCGACTGGCATCCCCGAATCCCTCTGCAACTGACGGTCAGCCTCCCGGCACACCAGCCTCATCATGTCCGTGAGTGCGCACCAAGTCCTCTGCTCGTCAGCTGTCAGCCCCCCTGTCACACCTATGAGTGTAAGTCGGGACTCGAGCCTGGCCTAACCCTTGACCATTCATGTAACTCGTCGCGCCGCTCTAGCCACGCCTCGCCAGATTCCGGCCGCCCCCCCGTCGCATAGCCTCCGCCGTCGGCGATCGACCCGTAATGGTTGCTTCCCGGCCCGGAATCGCATTCTTAACAACCAAAGCGGGCAGATCCGCCACCCCAGCTCCAGCTCCCCTCTCAGACGCGGCTTGCGCAAGGGCGACTCGGAGTCGGTTGATTACAAGCATCGGCCGCCTGCGGATCTCGGAACCTGTCCACCTGACCACCGTCCAGCCAGCTCGCCGCAAGTCGTCTTCACGCAGCTTCTCTTGGATCAACACGCCCGGCTGGTCGTACTTGATCAGGCCATCAACCTCGGCGATCACTCCAAGATCGGACCACACGAGATCTCCGTAGTAGCGCACGCCGCTAGCGCCAAGGACCGCCAGTCCCACACCCGGAAGCGGCAACCCCGCCGCGATGATCCAACCTCTGGAAACAGACTCGGCCGGTGACTCGGCTGCGGGATCAGCAAGCGCCGCCAGCAGCTTCGCTTTCGGTGGGACGTGCTGCCACTTCACCCGCCCGAGGGCCTCGGCAAACTGCTGGCGCACACACTCCCTGTTGGCGGTCCTCAGCAGTCCGTCCCTACTCTGGTCCGGCGACAGGAAGCGAGCGGCTGCGTCGGCACAAACCATCGCCTGTGGGAGCGCGAGCGTTCGACCTAGGTCGACGGCTGTGCGCGCCAGGTTCGTAGCCCGCCCCCATGGCGTCTGAATGAGGTCTATGCCGTCCAGGGGCTGTCGGAAAGTTCGGACACCGTGTCGCAGTCGCGTGACTCCATCCGGCTCGGTGAGGACTACCGACAAGGACGTCCACCTGGCCGCCCACGGGTGGGGCAATCCCAACGCTGCGGCTGCCGATTCGTGGGAAGCAACTCCACCCGCGCGGCGGGCGAGGGCAGCAGCTACGCGTAGCAGGTAGTCGGCGCGCAGCCCGTCGGACTCAGCAGGGGGAACGGCGTACCCTCCGCGGGCGACGCGCACGACCAGGCCTCGGTCAACGGCCGCGCGCAATCGGCCCAGGGACACCCCGACGGCAGCGGCTTGATCACGCCGAAACACGCTGGCGCCGAAGGCAGCGGCGATCATTCGGGCGGTCTCAGAAGGTGAGCTGGTCCGTGGCATCCGACGATGCTGCCTCACTTCGCACAGTCCCCGCTCACGCTATCCACAGGCCTGAGCGGGGGGGCTCAGCGCGCGGAGCCCCTACAAGTGCGCGATCGACCCGAAATGGGGGTACCCCCTCTGGGGGAGTCGCTACCCGGCCGGGATCCGCGTTCTTAACAACACAATCGGGCAGATTCGGCCTCGAACCCAGACATTTCGGACATGCGCAGCGAGCCGGAGCACACCAGGGTCAACCCTGCTCGGCGGCCGGGTGCGGCGATCCGATGAGGTCGCGCCAAGTCCGGGCAACGAGCTCAGGGTGCTCCATCTGTGCCACATGGCCCGCATGGGGAATGACCACTACACGGGCGTCGGGGAATCTGGCGGCGATCCTATGAGCACTGCCGGGGTCAACCAGACGGTCCCGGCGCCCATACACAAGCAACACCGGGCACTCGATTCGTCCGGCAAGTTCCAACAGCCTGTCCGGCCCGGTGTCAACCATCGAGCGCATCAGACCGCGAAGGGATCCTAGGAACGCATCCCCGACATACGGCAGACCATCGCGGCGCTCAACCTCCGCGACCGCCTCGGCGATCCGCTGAGGGCTGAGCTGATCGGGGTCAGCGAAGCAGGCCTCCATCGTTGTCTTCACGCGGAAGTCCGCGGTTGCGCGCGCGTATCGCGCCAGCACCCGCTCCCCTACCCCGGACACAGCGATCACGGGAAGGTGAGCGTTCATCCGCGTTGGACGCGAGCCCGGCAGCGCCGGCGATATCAGGGTCAAGCTCCGAACGATCTCCGGGCGCTGCGCCGCGAGCAAGACGCTGACGGCTCCGCCCATCGAGTTGCCGAATAGGTGGACCCTGCGCCCGATCTTCTCGTCAATCAAGGCGGCCACCGCGTCGGCATGTCCGGCCAGAGAGTAGTCACCGTCGGCTGGAGGCGGCGAAACACCGAAGCCGGGCAGGTCCACTGCCCAGGAGGACAGCCGCCCGGCCATCTCGTACGCCAGGTCAGTCCAGTTCAACGACGAACCGCCCAGCCCGTGGATGAACACCGCAGGAGTGCCGACCTGATCCACGCGCCGCACACCAAGCAGGCGCCCGGTCAGCACCATCTCCTCGATGTGGGGCGCCGTCCGCTCATCCAACATGCCCTCTAACGTACCGACCCGAAGCCCCGCGAGCATCTCCGCGCGATCGGACTCCGCCCCCCAACTGAGTTACCTTGAAATCAGGCCCGCAAACCCAGCGGTCTGGAACCGAGGAGATACCGTGGCCAGTCAACCGGGCGAGCACGAGGACTTCGAAGCTCCTAGCGCCGACGTCAAGGAGCAGTCCCAGGACGTAGTCGACGAGCACGACGCCGAGGCGTCGGCGGACTGGGAAGCCAACCCAGCCGACACCAAGGAGCAGTCGCGCGCGGTGCCAATGGCGGACGACGAATACCGCTGAACGCCCACATCGACGCGACTCTTGTTACTCGCCGGTAAGATGCATGCGTGGCTTCGGAACTCACGCGCGCGGTTCGGCTGCCTCGGAAGCAGCGGCGCCTGCAACTGCTTGAGGCCGCCAGGAGCGTCTTCGTCGCCATGGGCTTCCACTCAGCATCAATGGACGACATCGCGGCTCGCGCCGGAGTAACCAAACCAGTCCTGTACCAGCACTTCGGGTCCAAGCGGGACCTTTACCTGGCGGTGCTCGACTGCGAAGCGACATCGTTTCTGAAGTTCATGAGTTCTGCGTTGCAGTCCACGAAGGACAACCGCGCGCGCGTCGCAACAGCGGTGGACTGCTACCTGACCTTCATCAGCCATGACGACGCCGCCTATCGACTGTTCTTCGAGTCTGACTTGGTTGCCGCGCCGGATGTGCGCGAAAGGGTCGAGAGAGTCGACGACGAATGCGCCGGCATGGTTTCGCAGGTGATCGCACAGGACACTGGCCTGTCGGACGCGGAGGCGACGCTGCTGGCCAATGGGCTACTCGGCATGGCGCAGTCCGCGGCCCGGCGCTGGCTGCGGGACCGAGAAGGCATAGACAAGCCGACGGCTGTGCATCTGCTGACCGCGCTGGCCTGGAGGGGGATATCCGGATTCCCCAGGAGTCACCCGCCAACTGGGCCGGGGGGCGAGGACCAACCAGCGCCCCGGCAGTAGGGTGAATCCGCGCAACCAGGGAGGCTACATGGAGGTCAGGATAGGGGTCCAGGACATCTCGCACGACATCGTGTTCGAGAGCGACTCGGAACCACAGGATCTCGCGGAAGTGATATCGACCTCCTGGGCCAACGAGGAGATGATCACACTCCACGACTCAAAGGGGCGACGTATTCTCGTGCCCAGCGACAAGATCGGCTTCATTGAGCTTGGACCCCCAACCCGCGAGCAAGTCGGATTCGGCGTCGGCTGATCCTGGGCTAGCCCAAACCGCCGGGCTTCACGAAGCCAGGCCGAGCTTCTTCATTCGCGCAGTGTGCGCGTCCGTCATCCTGGCTAACATCCGCGCGAACTCGGCCAAGTCTCCACGCCCGGGCTGATCTGGAGTCCCAACGAGCAAGACTGACAGCTCCTCCCTATCGGCTGTGAGTCGCTGCGTCTGGGCAAGCGCCTCCCCGATCAGCCTGCGCCCCCAAAGCGCCAACCTGCCCTCCAGTCCTGGATTCTTCGACAGCGCCTTTCTGACGAACGGCACGACGAACTCCGCCTGACCGGTCTCCTCTAGCAGCTCGGCGACGAACTCGCGCGTACCGGGATCCGCGTAGTTGGACAGCTCCCGACCGAAATCGCTCGTGATGCCATCCCCCACATACGCCTTGACGAGCCCCTCATACAGATCCCGCGGAGCAGTGTGCCGGTGGAATTCAGTCATGGTAGGGACGTAGGCACCGATGGCCGCGTCTGGATCGGCACCCATCGCTCTCAACCGGTCGGCGACCTTCTCGAAATTGCGGAACTCCCGGCACGCCCGACTACCCAGCGCGGCCTTGATCTCCAAGATGCTCGTGCGTGTCGCGTCCGCTGCCAAGGTTTCGAACGCGAACAGCTCTCCGCAGCCCACGAGTCCGAGCAGCTCGCACGCGATGGGCGAAGCCTCCAGCGGCTCCGCAGCTTCCTCATACGGCACTAGGGCAGCGTAGCGGCGAGCGGCGGGACTGTGGAGTTGGGAGCACAGCTGTATGAGTCCCAGCGCCCATCTGCGCTCGTGACAATCCGCGAATACACTCAGCGATAGCTGTCCGCGAGATACGCTGCGCGGATGGTGCCGCACACCCCATCAGTGGGTCTCAGAAGTATCGCGGCTGTAGTCGCGGTCCTCCTGGTCGCGGTCGGTTGTTCCAGCGATCCAGACGGTGCGGGCTCCCCCAGCCCAAGCGCTCCGTCCAGCGCTCTGCCGACACTGAGCACCGACGGCTGGGCGCCAGAAACATACCAGCGTTTGACAACGCTGATCGAAGCCAATGCGAACCAGAACAAGGTGATCACGTTCGACTGGGACAACACCATCCAGGCTCGCGACGTGAGTGAGGCGACACTCGCTCAGTCGGAGGCGAATGGCACGTTGACACCCGGGGACGTGCCCAAAGCGCTAGCACCGACGTTTGTCGCGGATGGGAAGACGCACTCGATCAAGAATGGGATCGTCGACTACTACGAAGCGTTGACGAAGGTCACGAAAGGCGACCAGGGCGCGTATCCATCCTTGGCTTGGGCGGTGCAAGCATACGCGGGATGGACCATCGAGCAGCTCGTGGACCAGACAGCCAACACGTATGCCCGCGGGTCCGGGGCGACGGACCTCGCTACTGGCAAGACGACCTTGATCGGCAAGTCGGATCAGGCGCGCCCCTTCGTGTACCCGCAGATGGCCGATCTCCTCGGCTACCTGGAATCCCGGGGGTACGACGTGTGGGTCGTTTCGGCCGGAAGCGCCTGGGCGGTCCGCTGGATGGTGATCAACGCGCTCAACCCGGCCATACGTGAGAAATACGGTGACTCCGCCATCCACGATCCCGAGAAGGTCGTGGGAGTTTCGGACTTGACGCAGGACACACGCACGCTGGAAATGCGTAGCGATCAATCGATGCGTTTGACGGGGAACGCGCGCTACTTCAACCTCGATCCAGCCATCACTTCCAAGCTGAAGATCACTCAGATCGTGGACAGAACGGTCTCCTGGTCCGGAGGCAAGGTCAGCGCCATCCTGGAAACCATCGGCAGAAATGACCTGTTCATGGCGGCAGGTGACAGCGACGGGGATCTCTACATGCTGCGGTTCGCTGACAATCAGCTACTCATCGGCCGCCTCGACAAGCCGGATCTCGAGCAAGTTCTCGCGGAAGGGCTGAGTGGCGGCCAAGACACAGTAATGGTCCAACCAACCTTCTCTCGCGATCACGTCGGGTTCCTGCCGAACAGCTGCGAAGTGAGGAACCGTACTCAGTCGGATCCGGAATTGGCTACGAAAGCCGAGGCGTCGATCAACACCCTCAACTCCAAGGGCTGGCTGCCTGGCTTCAGCTCCTGCTAGCGGGCTGGCTCCGCGGCGTGTGGGCCGATCCGGGCTTGGCAGCGTACAATCGAATCGAGCATCGGAGCCCAATAGCTTATGACAGAGTCCCCCAGCACAACTTCAGATACGAAGATTCAGCCGACATTTCGTGAGCTGGGAGTTCTGGAACAGACCGCCCGCGCCCTCGCTGACGATGGCATTGAGCGGACCTTCCCGATCCAATCGATGGCACTGCCGCTGGCCCTAGCTGGCGGCGACATCATCGGCCAAGCCAAGACCGGAACCGGTAAAACACTGGGCTTCGGGGTGCCGCTGCTGCAGCGGATCGCGGCGCCCGGCGAGGAGGGATCCACAGGGGTACCTCAAGCGCTTGTGGTCGTGCCAACGCGCGAGTTGGCGATACAGGTCGGCAAGGACATCGAGCGAGCCGGACGCTACCGCAGGGTTCGCGTCATAACCATCTACGGCGGCAGAGCCTACGAGCCGCAGATCGAGGCACTGGTCAAGGGGATCGAGGTCGTCGTTGGCACTCCGGGCCGACTGATCGACCTCGTGGGGCAGGGCCATCTGAACTTGCGAGAGGTTCGGGTACTGGTGCTGGATGAAGCCGACGAGATGCTGGACATGGGCTTCCTGCCCGATGTCGAGAAGATCGTGGCCGAGATCCCGGAAGCTCGCCAGACGATGCTCTTCTCCGCGACGATGCCTGGGAAGATCGTCGCCCTGGCCAAGAGCTACATGGAGCGGCCCACTCACATGCGCTCGCACGAAGACGGGGACTCCGCGACCGTCGACGCGACCGAACAGCATGTGTGGCGCGCCCATCCGATGGACAAGATGGAGATCATCGCCCGTGTGCTTCAGGCCGATGACCGTGGTCTGACCCTGATCTTCAGCCGCACCAAGCGCAGGGTCCAACGCATAGCCGACGATCTTGTGGACCGCGGGTTCGCGGCAGCCGCGATCCACGGCGACCTCGGCCAGGGCGCACGCGAGCAAGCAATGCGGGCGTTCCGCCATGGCAAGATCGACGTTCTGGCCGCCACGGACGTCGCCGCGCGCGGCATCGACGTCGAAGGCATCACACACGTCATTAACTACGAGTGCCCCGATGATGAGAAGACGTACATCCACCGCATCGGGCGCACTGGCAGGGCGGGCTCGTCGGGGGTCGCTGTGACCATGGTCGATTGGGCCGACGTCGCTCGCTGGCAGATGATCGACCGCGCCCTGAAACTGCCATTCGCCGAGCCGCTGGAAACCTACTCGAGCTCAGACCACATCTACGCCGGACTGGGCATCCCCCGCAGCGCCGTCGGAACCTTGCCCAGGTCGGCACGTGTCAGGAAGGGTCTGGCAGCCGAGGAACTTGAGGACATCGGCGAGACCGGAGTCGCGGGCGGCCGAGCCAGGAAGGGCAGCCGCCCCCCACGCGGCCGAAACAACTCACGGCCGCCAGCGAAGGGTGGTGCGCGGGACGGCGGCGGTGGTTCGCGTGAACCGGCCGCATCCGCCGAAGGGGGTCAAGCAGGGAAGCGCCGTCGGCCTAGGCGCCGACGCCGCGTCGGCTCAGGCGAGCCGACCCGACAGGTCAACAGCTAACGTCCACCCAAGTCCGGTCGCGGCAGGCCGGGCAGCGCATCCATACCCGAACTCCCGTCCCAGGGATAAGCGCGGGAATCCCGGGTAAAGCCAAACGGATCGCCTTCGTCCAAGAAACCACGGACCTCGAGTCGCACTTGGTACAGGTGAGCGCGACCGAGCCGAAGGTCGGAGGGGCTGACGACGAAGAGAACAGCGCGCGCTTGCCCTCGCTGTCCGGAATCCTCAGTTCGCCGTCAACGAATACGATCTGGTCTTCCTGCTCGGAACTTCGGGGACGAACTCGGTCGAAGGACTGCCTACGAGTCGTCATGCGACCAGCTCCCCTTCGTGGATGCGGCGGGCCAGATCCCGGTAGCTGTCGGCCCCGCGAACCTTTCGGGCCGTCGCCAGGATCGACCGTCCAGCGGCCGGAGCCTCAGCGAACCGGATCGACTTCGCGATCGGCGGTTCTAGCACGGGCAAGGAGTACCGCTTCCCGATGTCAGCGAGGACCGCGCGGGCATGGGTCGTGCGGCCGTCGTACAACGTTGGCAACACACCGAGCACGCGGAGGCGTGGGTTCGTCAGGCGCTGAACATCCCGCACGGTGTCGAGTAGGTGGCCGACGCCGCGGTGGGACAACGTCTCACACTGCAGCGGGATAAGCACTTCGTCGGCTGCCGTCAGCGCGTTGATCGTCAGCACCCCAAGAGACGGCGAGCAGTCGAACAGGACGTAGCCATAGTCGGTGGCGACATCCTCTAGAGCCAACCTCAGCGCGTGCTCGCGACCTGTCTTGGTCAGCAAGTGCGCCTCGGTCCCCGCTAGGTCGATGGTCGCTGGCAACAAGTCCATGCCATCATCGGTCGGCCGGATCACCATGCCCGCTGGTACGCGTTCGAGCAGCACGTCATGCAGGCTCATGTCCAGCGTCTCGGGATCGAGTCCGAGCGAGAATGTCAGGCACGCCTGCGGGTCAAGATCGACCACGAGAACCTTCTGGCCGAGCTCAGCCAGAGCGGCTCCGATGGAAGCCACGGTGGTGGTCTTGGCGACGCCACCCTTCTGGTTGGCAACCGCAATGATTCGCGCCACGTGAACCCCCACTGTCCTTCGTTCGCTGTCTCCACGCACATCATAGAGTGCTTTGGTGAGCACGCCTCCATTCGTCCGCCTGCCTGTCGGCGTCGAACGTGTCGAGATCGCGACCAGACGCGGCAAGCTTGCCGGCTTGCGCGCTGAGACGGACGGCCCGTCAGTCATCCTCGTTCCCGGCTTCACCGGTAGCAAGGAGGATTTCATCGCCGTGCTGGAGCCGCTGCGGGATCTTGGCTGGTCGGTTCTGGCCATCGATCAACTCGGGCAATTCGAAAGTACCGGGCCAGATGACGAGAGCGCCTACAGCTTGGACGCCCTGAGCGAGGATCTTGCCGCGGTAGCCGAGCGTCTCGACGGCCCTGTGCACTTGGTCGGCCATTCGCTTGGAGGCGCTGTGTGCCGACAGGCCACGATCGCCAGGCCGGAGCTGTTCGCGAGCCTGACGTTCCTCGGCACTGGACCCGGACCGCTGCCGACCAGCAATCACCACATGCTCAATGCTCTGCTCGGCACTATCCCCCGGCTGTCACTGGAGCGGATCTGGCAGATCAAGCTCAAGCAAGACGTGGCAGCGGGCATCCCCCAGCCACCCCCGGCCATCCTCGACTTCCTCCACGAACGCTGGATCCGAACGAACGGCTGGGCCCTGTCCGCGACGGCACGACTACTGATGGAACTGCCGGACCGCACCGCCGAGCTGCTGCACGCGGCTCGGACCGCGGATGTGCGCATCATGGTCGCGTTCGGGTCCGGGGATACCGACGCGTGGCCAGTGCACGAGCAGAGCGAAATGGCCGTGCGGCTGGACGCGACCTGTGTGGAGATCCCGGAAGCCGAGCACAGTCCAGCGGCGGAGAACCCGGCAGATACCGCTGCGGTGCTGGATAGGTTCTGGCGGAACCACCCCCAGTGAGGGATGCCAAGCCAGCCTGCGTGAGGAAGTCAACTCGGCGCCGAATGTGTGAAGCGACCGGCGCGGGGTATCCAGGGCGCGTGGACTTCCTTCTGCCTTTGGAGAGCGACCCGCAAGCAGCGGGGCATGCGAGGCAAGCCGTCAAGCACAAGCTGACGGAATGGGGTCACACCAAATGTCTCGATGACGCGCTGCTTGTCGTATCCGAACTCGTGGCGAACGCCATCCGGCACGGGGGAAGTCCTGTAGCTCTGCACCTGATGGTGCGCACGCCAGTGGTGTTGATCGGCGTGCAGGACGGAAGCCCGACGACGCCCCCAACGCCTCGCGCCCTAACCGACACACACACTGGCGGGCGGGGCATGCACCTGATATCCGCTGTGTGCAAGCGCTGGTGGTGGTACCAGTGCGAGAAAACCAAGATCGTCTGGGCCGAGATCCCCCTAGCGGCGTGACCTCGGCGGCGTGACCTCGGCGGCGTGACTCAGGCTGCCCTGTCTCTGGCGAGCTGTTCCAGCATCGCCAGCACGTCCCGCGGGTCCGCCAGCCGGTAGGTCGCCTTCGACTCACCAGGGCCGACCTTGATCCCGACATCGCCATCGCGCAGCCGGGCGAACCCCTTCTCGTCGGTGACGTCATCCCCTATGAACATGACGCGACTCGCGGCGAAGGACTCCCGCAGGATGTCCAGGGCCCGCCCCTTGTCCGTGTCGATCACCGCGAGCTCAATCACTTCCTTGCCGGGAGTCGCCTGGACCCCCGGAAGTGAAGCGGGCCCGGCCGTCACGTTCGAAATCACCCGGCTGGCGTCGGGCCGCGAGCACCGGCGCACATGCACCGCGACGCTGGCTGGCTTGGCTTCGACGGACGCGCCTGGCACACCCGCCGCAATCTCAGTGACCTCCGCGACGAGACGCCGCAGCAGCTGTCGTTGAGCACCCGTGACATCGAACGAGTCATCGAGCTCGCTTCCGTGGCTACCCACCAGAACAATCGGGTCGGCGAAGCCTGACAACGCCGTTAGGTCGGCCCTGGATCGTCCCGACACGACAGCAACGGTTGTCCCGGCGGTAGCGGCCAACCGCGCCAAGACCGCGGCGGCATCGGGTAGAGGGACCGCCTGAGACGGATCGTCAACTATCGGGGCGAGAGTGCCGTCGTAGTCAACGCACACCAGCAGGCCTTTCTCGGCGGCGACCTTGTGGACTGCGGCGCCCAAGCCCGCGGAATCCCCATCGTCGGCGATCGTCACCGATCGCCCTCGAGTCGACGTAGGAACTCCGCGGCCCATCGCGCGACGTCGTATTCGAACACCGAGTGACGCAGGGCGCTCATCCGCCGACCAGACTCTTCCGCCGGCGAACAAGCGGCATCCACGATGCTGGTCTTCAGGCCAGCGATGTCATACGGGTTGACCAGCCATGCCTCCGGCATCTGCTGCGCCGCACCGGTGAACTCGCTCAGTACCAGGGCTCCATCGTCACCCTCGCGGCAAGCCACGTACTCCTTCGCGACCAGGTTCATGCCGTCCCTGAGCGGCGTCACGAGCATCACGTCCGCTGCGACATACATCGCCACGAGCTCGTCGCGTGGCATCTGCTGATGAAGGTAGTGAATGGGAGTGACGCCGAGTTTGCCGATGTCACCGTTGGCGCGGCTGACGAGCGACTCGATCCCGTCGCGCATCCGCCGGTACTCCTCCACGCCCTCGCGGCTCGGAGTGGCGACCTGCAGAAAGACCGTCTTCTCCGGGTCGAGGTCGCCGTCCAGCAACAGCTCGGTGACTGCTTGGATCCGTACGTCGATGCCCTTGGTGTAGTCCAAGCGGTCAATGCCAAGCAGCAGCAGTTCCGGTTCGCCGAGGTCGATCCGGATCTGCCGGGCACGCTCGATCACGTCCGGGTCGGCAGCCAGGTCCGCGTAATCCTGTACTCGGATTCCGATCGGGAAGTCGTCGACCCGCACAATCCTCGTGCCGGACAACTCATCGACCACAACCCGGTCGCCGCCGGTCTTGAGCGCCAGGAACTTGCGGACCAGACGCATGAAGTTCAACGCGCCCTCATTGGTCTGGAAACCGATCAGGTCAGCGCCGAGGAGCCCCTCCAGGATCGTGCGCCGCCATGGGAGCTGGCTGAACAACTCCGGCGGCGGGAACGGGATGTGAAGGAAGAAGCCGATCTTCAGGTCCGGGCGAAGGAGCCTGAGCATCATCGGGACCAGCTGCAGCTGGTAGTCATGGACCCACACCACCGCCCCGCGCGGCGCCACCTGGGCGGCCCTGCGCGCGAACTTCTCGTTGACCCTGCGATACGCCTCGAACTGCTTGCGGTGGTAGGCCGGAGTGGCGATGACGTCGTGGTACAGCGGCCAAATCGCCCCGTTGGAGAAGCCCTCGTAGTAGGCACTGAATTCGGACGGGGTCAACAGCAACTCGTCAAGCGCCATATCCCCGGCACCTTCGGGCGGCGGCGGCGTTTCCTGGGTCCTGCGGTCCTCGAAGCGGCCACTCCACCCGATCCAAGTCGACACCCGATCCCGCAGGACAGATTCCATCGCCGTGACCAGGCCACCGGGAGCCTTGCGCCAGCCCGTATCCTCATCGTATTCCAGCGGAAGGCGGTTGGCCACGACGACCAGCGCCCGGCCGTTGTCCCGGTCAAGTCCAGGTCCAACGGCACGCTGCCAATCGAGATGCTCAGTCATGCCAAGCCCCGCCTAGGCGCCTCCATTCGGGCGCTCACCGACAGGACCACTCCCTGGCACCGCACCGGATCCGGGCTGGGCCGCAGGAGGCCAGGCGCTGGCGAGACCGAGGATATCGCGGGCCTTCGGAAGCTGTTCGGTGTCACACAAGACGTCATAGCGGGCGGCTTGTAGAGCCTGGCGGCTGATGAAGTCGCGCTTCCCGTGCGTGAACGCGTATGACACTAGGCCGAACACGATGCCGAACCCGGCGCCGTACAGCAATCCGAGCAGCACTAGCTGGGTCGGCGCCATGTCCTGAGATGCGAAGAAGCTGACGAACAGGCCAACGAGTACCCCGAGCCAGGCGAACGTAGCCATGCCACCCACAGCGGCGCGGGCCCAGGACATGCGTCCGAGGACCGACTCCACTAGGCGCAGGTCAACGCCAACGATGGCGACATGCTGAACGGGAAAGTGGTTGTCGCTGAGGGTGTCCACTGCCTTCTGCGCGCCCGCGTACTCGTCAAACGACGCCAGGACAGGCCGTTTCGTGATCTCGGCACCGAAGTCAAGAGGCGGCATGGCTGCCACCGTACACGGAATTCGGGCGCCGAGGCTCTTCGGTCACTGCCGCAGGCGGTACTCCTCGAGCAGTCGGCGACCAATGACCATGCGCTGGATGTCGGCCGTTCCCTCACCAATGAGCAGCATGGGCGCGTCCCTATAGAGCCGCTCAATCTCGTACTCCTTGGAGTAGCCGTAGCCGCCGTGGATCCGGAAGGAGTCCTGGACGACCTCGTTGCAGTACTCCGCGGCCACCATCTTGGCCATGCCGGCCTCGACGTCGTTGCGCTCGCCCGAGTCCTTGGTGCGCGCGGCGCGGACCATCATCGTGTGGGCGGTCTCGACCTTGGTCGCCATCTCCGCGAGCCGGAACAAGATCGCCTGGTGCTCGGCGATCTGCTTGCCGAAGGTCTCGCGGGTCTGGGCGTAGGCGACGGCGAGCTCGAAGGCCCGGTTGGCGATCCCGCAGGCACGCGCGGCGACGTTGACGCGGCCCACCTCGACGCCGTCCATCATCTGGTAGAAACCCCGGCCCGGTTCCCCACCAAGCAGCCGATCCGCGGGCAGGCGGAAGTTCTCCATGACCAACTCGGTCGTGTCCACGCCCTTGTAGCCCATTTTGTCGATCTTTCCGGGAATGGTCAGACCGGGCAGGACCTCCCCGAAGCCGGCCGGCTTCTCGATCAGGAAGGTCGACATCTTGCGGTAGATCGACGTATCGGCCGAGGCTTCGGCGTCAGTCCGCATGAGCACAGCGCACAAAGTTGACGAGCCACCGTTCGTCAACCACATCTTCTGCCCGTTGAGCACGTAGTCGTCACCGTCGCGGACGGCGCGGGACGTGATCGCGGAAACGTCGGAGCCGCAATTGGGCTCGGACATGGAAAAAGAACCCCGCACTTCACCTGTGGCCATCCGCGGCAGAAAGTGGGCCTTCTGCTCGTCGGTTCCGTGCTGTTTGAGCAGGTAGGCGACGATGAAATGCGTATTGATGATCCCCGAAACGCTCATCCACCCGCGAGCGATCTCCTCGACGCACAGTGCGTAGGTCAGCAGACTCTCACCGAGCCCGCCGTACTCCTCCGGGATCATCAGGCCGAAGATCCCCATCTCTTTGAGACCCTCGACGATCTGCGTCGGGTACTCGTCGGCGTGCTCCAGTTCCTGCGCGACGGGGATGATTTCGTTGTCGACGAACTCCCGCACCGCACCCAGGATTTCCTGCTGAATGTCGGTCAGTCCGTCTGTTTGCGTGAGTCGTGCCATGCGGCCGATAGTCCAATCCGAGTCAGGGCCATCGGGCGCCGGCGCGACGGCAAGTTGGTCGTTGGCGGTGACTACTTCTTGAGTGGACGAAGTCGCTCGCGCAGATTGTCCGTCTGAGCAGTGACCCACTCCACGAGTTGCGAGGCATTGACTGTGGATCCGCGAACGTAGTCGTCCAAGTCCAGCAGATAGTACGTCCGCGCGTTCACCGTGTTGAGCTGATGGTTGACCCGCACCTCGCCGGCGACCGGCATCTTGAATAGGTTCGCGAGATCAGTACGCCACATCGTGGCCAGGTCATCGGGGTCGGTGATTTTGTGGCGCATTTCGGCGGTCAGCCCGATGACGGTCTTGCTGCCAAGGGACTGCGAGATCGCGCCGGAGCCAGTCTTGCGGTCGACCGTCACGAAGACCGACGAGAGAACCGGGTCACCCGGCATCTTGAACCCGATCGTCTGTCGGCCGGAGTTCGCCGTGATGCGGAAGCACCGCCATCCCCGATGAGACAAGCCGCGAATCAACTCCCCGCAAACAATCTCGTCCTTCGATTCGCGCAATTCCGACTTGTGCGCGTAATTGGTCATCGCATTGAACAAGCCCATGGTCGCCCCTCAGCTTCCGAACCGTGATTGGACGAATGTCTGCATCGTGTAGACCACGGAGGCCAGATGCCGTCTCAGCAAGTCGTTGTCGACGGCAAAATGCTCATCGACATACCGCCCCAAGTCGAGCAACAGATCTACCTGCGCGTACACGTACCCCGAGGACAGGTCGGCATCGAACGTCACCGTCCCGGGCTCAGGGGAAACGATGAACGAACTCTGGACCTCCTGCCGAAGCGCCTGGCCGACCCGAGTGAAGTTGGGTACCCGTTGGCCGTATCCGATCACCACCTCCGCCCGATGACCAATCATCTTGGCGACGGCCGGATCGGGGGTCAGGTGCTTCAGGGTCAGCGTTACCCGCGAATGGGTCTGCGGCTCCTCGAAGCGCAACTCATGGCAGTTCGGGATGACGGGAGCTGCGCCGGCTCCAGTGGTGGTGGTTGTGGTCGCCGCCGGTGTCCCGGCCGTGCCCAGGTCAATCAGGGCGAACCCGCAGTCAACCAACGCCGTCACCACTCCACCGAGCATGACTTCATCGATCGAGGTGGCGAATTCGGTCTCCTTGTACATCACCCAGCTACGGTCGATCAAGTCGATGAACTGGTCGTCGAGCTCCTGATCCGTCAACCCGCTCATCAAGGCCGCCGACGCCGCGGTCGGGGCAACGGCAGCCGACGCACTTGCGGTCGACGTGAGTTGGGCAACCGAACTCAAGGGGGTCCAGCCACTAGCCCCTTCCCACCAGATGACAGTGGTGGCTGGAATCTGCCCCGCGTTGGCGCGCTGGACGACTGTTTCCAGTGGCTCGGGTCCGACTTGATTGCCCTGTTGGTCAACCCAACGGACCTGCTCGGTCAAATCCGGCATTCCATGTCTCCTGCCCTTGGCGCTCCGTACATGTGCTGGCTATTCGGCATCTACTTGCTGTCTTGTCTACTCGGCGGGTGGCTCGAACTTCGAAGTCCGTTGCATCCCCGCCGCCCGACCCTTGGCCGCAATGACCAGCGCCATCTTGCGCGAGGCCTCGTCGATCATCTCGTCACCCAGCATGACCGCACCTCGGGCACCGCCCTCGGCAGACGTGAAGTATGCGTAAGCATCGAGGATCAACTCGGAATGGTCGTAGTCGTCCTGGCGCGGGGAGTAGACCTCGTTCGCCGCCTCGACCTGACCGGGGTGAAGAACCCACTTGCCGTCAAATCCCAGGGCCGCCGAACGCTCGGCCACCCGGCGGTAGCCGTCGACATCGCGAATCTGCAGGTACGGGCCGTCAATGGCTTGTTTGCCGTACGCCCGGGCCGCCATCAGGATCCGCATGAGGATGTAGTGGTAGGCGTCACCCTCCGTGTAACCGGGGGGCTGCTCCCCCACGACCAGCGACTTCATATTGATGCTGGCCATGAAATCCGCCGGGCCGAAGATGATCGTCTCCACCCGATCGGAGGC
>JAUYJT010000085.1 GCA_030700225.1 Candidatus Nanopelagicales bacterium
CCCTCCCTGGGCCGGAAGCCGGACCGAAGTCCACTGCGCATCCCAAGCTCGATAGTTCCCGACCAGCTTCGGCATGGGCCATCGGGATGACGGACCGGTCCTGGGACTTCGCGATCGCCAGCAGCCGATAGAGCTCGTTCATGGAAGTCTCATCCAGGCCGACGGCGGCTGGGATCTGCGGGTCGGGTCCGCGCCCGAGGTTTCGGTCCCGCATGTAGGAGCGCATCGCGGCCAATGTGTCCAGCGCCCGGACGACGGGCCCGGTGTCGCCAGCGGTGAACAGCTCAGCCAGGTACTCAACCGGGATCCTCAGCGATCGGATGGCCCCGAACAGGTTGTCGGCGTCCTCGGCGTCGTGTCCTGTGTCGCGGAGTGCGTCCACGACTGGGGACAGCGGCGGGATGTACCAGACCATCGGCATGGTCCTGTACTCCGGATGAAGCGGCAGGGCGACCTTGAACTCCTTGGCAAGCCGGTAGACGGGGGATCGCTGGGCCGCGCGCAGCCAATCCTCGGCGATACCGTCGCGAGCCGCGGCGGCAAGAACCTCGGGGTCGTTCGGGTCTAGCAGCAGGTCGAGCTGCGCTTCGTACAAGTCGCGTGGGTCCTCGGTGGCGGCCGCAGCCGTGACCTTGTCGGCGTCATACAGGAACAGGCCTAGATAGCGAAGCCGTCCGACGCAGGTTTCGGAGCACACCGTGGGCATCCCGATCTCCAGGCGCGGGTAGCAAAGAGTGCACTTCTCGGCCTTGCCGGTCTTGTGGTTGAAGTAGACCTTCTTGTACGGACAGCCCGAGACGCACATCCGCCAACCCCGGCAGGCGTCCTGGTCTACCAGAACGATGCCGTCCTCAGTCCTTTTGTACATAGCGCCCGACGGACACGATGCGACGCAGGCTGGGTTCAGGCAGTGCTCGCAGATCCGCGGCAGGTAGAACATGAACGCCTGCTCGAACTCCAGCTTGACGCGGTCGGTCACCTGATCCTTGATCTTGGCCAGAACCGGGTCGCTCGTCGCCAGCTCAGGCCCACCGGCCAGGTCGTCGTCCCAGTTGGCCGACCACGTGACGCGCGTGGGATCTCCGGTGATCAGCGACATCGGGCGGGCAACCGGCGTGTGCTCGCCCAACGGTGCGGAGATCAACGTGTCGTAGTCGTACGTCCAGGGCTCGTAGTAGTCCGAAAGCGTGGGCATCTGGGGGTTGCTGAAGATACGCGACAGTCGACGGAGCCTTCCGCCGGAGCGCAGTCTGAGCTTCCCGCGCTTGAGTTCCCATCCACCCTTCCAGCGTGACTGGTCCTGGTATGTGCGGGGATAGCCCTGCCCGGGCCGGGTCTCGACGTTGTTGAACCACGCGTACTCCACGCCTGGCCGGTTCGTCCACGTCTGCTTGCAGGTCACGGAGCACGTGTGGCAACCGATGCACTTGTCGAGGTTCATCACCATGCCCATTTGGGCCATGACTCTCATTAGTACTCGACCTCCTGGGAGCGCCGCCGGATGACGGTCACCTCGTCGCGCTGGTTGCCAGTCGGGCCGAGGTAATTGAAGAAGAACGACAACTGGGCGTAGCCACCGACTATGTGCGTCGGCTTGATCATCAGGCGGGTGAGCGAGTTGTGGATGCCGCCGCGCATTCCGGATGTCTCAGAAATCGGCACGTCAATCACGCGGTCCTTCGCGTGGTACATGTAGACAGTGCCCTCGGGCATCCGGTGCGACACGATGGCCCGGGCAACGACAACACCGTTGCGGTTGTAGGCCTCGATCCATTCGTTGTCCTTGACGCCGATCGTGTCCGCGTCCTGTGGACTCATCCAAACCGTTGGCCCGCCCCGCGACAGGGTCAGCATGTACAAGTTGTCCTGATACTCGGAGTGGATCGACCACTTGGAATGGGGCGTCAGGTAGCGGACTGTCACTTCCTTGCCGACACCCGTCGTCTCGTCGCCGACGAGCCTGTGCATGTTCAGCGGTGGCCGGAAGGTCGGCAGGTTCTCTCCGAGTTCGCTGACCCAGTCGTGGTCCAAGAAGAAGTGCTGGCGGCCCGTCAGCGTGTGCCATGGCTTGAGCCGCTCCACGTTGATGGTGAACGCGGTGTAGCGGCGCCCTCCATGCTCGCTGCCTGACCACTCCGGACTCGTGATGACCGAGACCGGCCGGGCTTGAGTGTCGGCGAAGGTGATCCGCTTGCCCTCGTTGTCCAATGCCAGATCCGCGAGCGTCTGCCCGGTCCGTTTCTCCAGATCGCGGAACCCCGCGACGGCGACCCGGCCATTTGTCGTACCGGACAGGGCCAGGATCGTCTCGCACGCTGCGATGTCGGTGGCGAGCGACGGCCGCCCGGCAGCGGGCCCGTCCACGACGACGCCGTTGCGGCTCGCGAGCATCGTGACCTCGGGAGTCGGGTCGACACTGACGCCCTTTGTGAGGGTGCCAAGCTTCTCCATCAGCGGGCCGAGGGCCGACATCTTGGCGCCGATGGCCGTGTAGTCACGCTCGACGACGACGAACTTCGGCGCGGTCTTGCCCGGAATCAGCGGCACCTCGCCGGTCTTCCAGTTCTTGACTACGCCACCGGGCACTGCCATTTCGTCCGGCGTGTCATGCACCAACGGCACTACGACCAGGTCCTTGCGTGTGTCCAGGTGACCCTTCGCCAGATCGCCGACCTGATCGGCCAGGCCTGTGAAGATGTCGTAGTCGCTGCGGGTTTCCCACGGTGGGTCGATTGCGGGCGTGAACGCGTGCACGTACGGATGCATGTCAGTGCTGGAGATGTCGTGCTTCTCGTACCATGTCGCCGCCGGCAGCAGGATGTCGCCGAACAGTCCCGTGCTGGTCATCCGGAAGTCGATGCTCACTAGCAGGTCCAGCTTGCCGGTGGGTGCATCGTCGCGCCAGGTCACGTCGTTGGGCCGCTGCTCCGGCGGGGTCTCCTCGGCGCGGATCGCGTGATCGGTTCCCAGGAGGTGTTTCAGGAAGTACTCGTTGCCCTTGGCCGACGAGCCCAGCAGGTTCGCCCGCCAGACAGTGAGCACGCGAGGCCAGTTCTCCTGTGCGTCTGGGTCTTCGATGGCGAACTTCACTTCGCCGCTCTTCAGCTTCCCGGCGACGTATCCGGCCGGATCCCCCGATGCCGCGGCCTCGTCGGCCAGGTCGAGCGAGTTCCGGTTCAGCGACGGGTAGGACGGCATCCATCCCGATCTCGCGCTCTGCGCGACGGTGTCCATCATCGACTGGCCCACGAACCGGCCTTCGCCCAGCGGGGACGCCAGGGTTTCTACGCCCATCCGGTCGTAGCGCCACTGGTCTGTGTTCACGTACCAGAACGCGGTCCCGATCATCTGTCGGGGAGGCCGCACCCAGTCCAGGCCGAACGCGAGCTGCGCCCAACCGGTCACGGGACGGCATTTCTCCTGGCCGACGTAGTGGGCCCATCCGCCGCCGTTGATGCCCTGGCAGCCAGTCATGGTGATCAGCGCGAGGAACGTGCGGTAGATGGTG
Source organism: Candidatus Nanopelagicales bacterium (assembly GCA_030700225.1). Lineage (NCBI taxonomy): Bacteria > Bacillati > Actinomycetota > Actinomycetes > Candidatus Nanopelagicales > Candidatus Nanopelagicales bacterium. Next base: position 3,509 of record JAUYJT010000085.1, read on the forward strand.
TCGGAGTGGAACCAGTGGTTCGTGCCCGCGCCGAGGATGATCATCGACCGGCCCCCGGATTCCTCGGCGTTCTTGGCGAATTCGCGCCCAACGCGGATCGCCAGGGAGGCCGGAACGCCGGTGATTTCTTCCTGCCAGGCCGGTGTGTAGGGTTGCGGATCGTCGTACCCGGTCGGCCACTCGCCGGGAAGGCCCTCGCGCCCCACTCCGTACTGGGCAAGCATCAAGTCATAGACCGTGGTCACGAGCCGCTTTCCGGTCTCGGTTTCGAGCACTGTCGCTGGGACTCCCCGGCGGTGCGAGCCACCGCCCTCATCTGTTTCCTGCCCGACGTCGAACCGGGGGAGCAGGACTTCGGCGGTCTGCGACCCGTCCATCCCGTGCAGTGTCAGCGCGGGATCGACGCCTTCGAGGTCAAGGTTCCATTTCCCGACTCCGGAGTCGTTGAACCGGAACCCCAGCGAGCCGTTCGGCACATGCGGTCTGCCGGTCGCGGAGTCCACGAGCACTGTCTTGAACTCAGCTCCCTCTGACGTGTCGTCCAGGTCCGCCGCCGTGACGAACTTGTCGGGCACCCAGGCGCCGTCCTTCTCGCGCAGACTGATCAGGAACGGCATGTCCGAGTACTTCTTCACATACTCGATGAAGCGGGGCACGTGGCGGTCGACGAAGAACTCCTTGAGGATGACGTGTCCCATCGCCATCCCGAGGGCGCCGTCGGTGCCGGGGTGCGGGGACAGCCACTCGTCGGCGAACTTGGTGTTGTCCGCGTAGTCAGGCGAGACCACGACGACTTTCTGGCCGCGGTAGCGGGCTTCGGCCATGAAGTGGGCGTCCGGCGTGCGCGTGACGGGTACGTTCGAGCCCCACATGATCAAGTACGAGGCATTCCACCAGTCCGCAGACTCCGGGACGTCGGTTTGGTCTCCGAATACCTGCGGAGACGCGACGGGAAGGTCGGCGTACCAGTCGTAGAAGGAGCACATGGCCCCTCCCATGAGGCTCACGAAGCGCGCGCCTGCAGCGTGTGACGCCATGGACATGGCGGGAATCGGCGAGAAACCGAATACCCGGTCAGGCCCGTGGGTCTTGATCGTGTGGACGTGGGCGGCGGCGACGATCTCTTTGACCTCGTCCCACGACGCCCGGACAAGTCCGCCCTTGCCCCGGGCGCGCTGGTAGGCCTTGCGGGTTTCCGGGTTGTTGACCACTTCCGCCCACGCCAGGACCGGATCGTTGACGCGCTGCTTGGCTTCCCGATAGGACTCCAGGAGCACGCCGCGCACGTACGGGTACCTGATCCTTGTAGGGGAGTACGTGTACCAAGAGAACGCCGCTCCCCGGGGGCAGCCGCGCGGCTCGTACTCAGGACTGTCCGGGCCGACGCTCGGGTAGTCGGTCGCCTGGGTCTCCCACGTGATGATGCCGTCTTTGACGAACACGTTCCATGAGCAGGAACCGGTGCAGTTGACTCCGTGGGTGCTGCGGACAACCTTGTCGTGCGACCAACGATCGCGGTAGAAAGCGTCGGCTTCCCGGCCTCCGGCCAGGGTGACCGTACGAAGATCGGCCGAAGCCTCCCCCGGCGTGAAGAACCGGCCCGCGCGGACGAGGAACTCCGCCGTGGCGTTGTCGGTGGTTACGGAGGTCATCGATTCCCCTTGCCTGAGCGTGTTAACTTCGCCCCGTCCAATTCGATGCTGCGCGCGGGGCCGATGTCGGCGCGCTGAAGGTGAATCAGGCACACGCTGTGGCGTGCCCAAACGTCCAGCCGCTTGACGCCGACGGGCTGCCCACTGCTCGCCAGGAGGTCGCGCACCAGGGAAGCGTGAATGTCGCAGATCGCGGGCTGGCGGGCCACGAGATGCGCGTGCGGACATCTGGTGATGTAGATGCGATCGCCAACGGCGTTCGCGCTCGCCCTGAATCCGAGCCTATTGAGGACGTCCGCTGCCGCCGCGACCGCCGCGTCAGGATCCGATGCAGCTGTCGCGGGCCTCACGACGTCCGCCCAATGTTCCGCCGCCTTGTCAGCTACTCGCTGTCCGTCGGTCGCCGCGAGTCTCCGGGTCAGTGCGTCGGCCAGTGCCTCAAGCCGTGTTTCGGTAGCTCCGGCCGAATAGAGCCAGGGCGGGCGTCCGCGTCCAGCCGTCGGTCCGAGCTCACGGCGGATCGCGTCATCCTCCAGGAGCACGTCGAGATGCTCCCGGATCGTGTTCGCGTGCAGTCCAGTGGCCGTTCGCAGATCACTGACGCTGACTGGCCCCGGCGAACTGCGCACGAGCGACAGGACTCTCTCACGGCTGCCAAGCTCCTCGGGCGGCGGCGATTTCGGTGTCGCCAACTGGCCGAGGCGCGAGAGACCCTTAGCTATCTTCTCCGCCGGGTTTATTGCCACGGCTCTGTTTATAGCATGCCCCGGGGAAAGTGGTTTACACACCGTCGAGGGGCGGTCCAGCTCGCGCGCCCATCCAACACGCGGCGAGACCGGGCACCCGGGGTGTAAATAGGTTTGCACATGGTTTAGGGTCTGTTGCGCTCCTTCGTTCAGGGATGCGTTGGTGCCGCCAGGAGGCACTGGAGAGGGGAGCTGATCGTGTGGGGTTCGGCTCGCCGAGATACCCGAGGCATCGATGACTAGCTCACAGGACAAGTCCGGCGGAGTTGCTCAGATTGTGGCGCCCAGCATCTCGGGGACTTCGGCCGACTACGTACCACCCGCGGATCTGCTCAAGTCCGTGACCGAGGCAAGCCAGAAGAAGGTGGCCCTGTCCCCGGGCAAGATGCTCGTCAGGGGCTTCCTGTCTGGAGCCTTCCTTGCCTTCGCTACGGCCTTCGCCTTCAAGGTTTCCGCGGGCTTGCCGGAGAACGTGGCAGCCCTGGTGTCCAGCCTTGTCTTCCCCGTGGGCTTCGCGATGATTGTGATCTTGAGCCTGGAGCTGGCGACGGGAAGCTTCGGCGTGCTTCCAGTCGGCTTGGCCCAACGGAAGATCACGTTGTCGGGAATGCTCCGCAACTGGGGCTGGGTCTACGTGGCCAACTTCATCGGAAGCCTGGTTTGCGGATTCCTGATCGTCATCGCCTTGACGGAGGCCTTCACGCACGGCCCCAGCGCCCTGGGCGACAAGATCATTGCTGTGTCCGAATCCAAGACACTCCTATACGAACAGGCCGGGGCTTTGGGATGGTTGACGGCGGTAGTCAAGGGAATCCTGTGTAACTGGATGGTTGCGTTCGGCACGATTCTCGGCCTTAGTTCAACTTCCAGCATCGGTAAGATCGCGTCGATTTGGCTCCCGATCTCGACATTCTTCGCGCTCGGGCTGGAGCACTCGATCGTGAACATGTTCCTCATCCCGTCCGCGATGATGATGGGTGCCGATATCTCGACTACACAGTGGCTGGTGTGGAATCAGATCCCGGTCACCTTGGGCAACCTCATCGGTGGAGCCTTCTTCACTGGCTTGTTCTTCTACTGGTCTAGCAAGGAGTGAGACATGAGAGTTGATTGTCTTCCCGGAAAGGCGGGTCAGGCGTCCGATCGAGTTGGAGCAGGACCATGCCACTAGGAGAGACCCTCGTATCGGAACCCACAAGCTCAGCCGTGAAGACTCTGAATCCAGGCTACTTCGCACTAGTCATGGCCACCGGAATCATCTCTATTGGTCTGCGGATGAACGGCTGGAATGAGATATCTGTTGCGCTGTTGGTTATCGGGGTCTGCGCATATCTTGTCCTGGTCACGCTGTATGTGACGCGGTTCGTCAAGTACCGCGAGCAGATGGTCGACGACTTCCTGGATCCTTCGAAAGCCTTCGCCTTCTTCACGTTCATCGCTGGCACCAACGTGCTCGGGACCCGGCTGGTCCTGCAGGGACTCGTGACGCTGGGCCTGTGCCTTCTTGGGCTGTCAATCCTCAGCTTCCTGATTCTGGGGTATGCGATTCCCTGGGCCAGCTTCCTCGGGCGCGCGAAGCATCCAATCCTGCGAAAGGCCAATGGGACATGGTTCATCTGGACTGTCGCCGCGCAGTCCATCGCTGTCCTTGCCGCGACGCTGCAACCGCATTTCGCGCCCGTCGCGAGAGAATTCGCCATGGTGGGCGTGGGTTTCTGGGCGATCGGCCTCTTCATCTACGCGGGGGTTGGCATCTGCATCTTGTTGAGAATCCTGCTCTATGACATCGATGCCAAGGACTTCGCGGCTCCTTACTGGGTCTCGATGGGAGCGTTGGCGATTACCATCCTGGCCGGCGGCAAGATAACAGAGATGCTGGACGCGCCGATGGTGGATGCGACACGCGGTGTGGTGACCGGAACATCGGCCCTCTGCTGGTCCATCGCGACCTGGCTGATAGTGCCGTTGCTGGCGATCGGGTGGTGGCGGCATGTCACGAACCGTATTCCGCTGCGTTACGAACCGCCTCTGTGGAGCATGGTCTTCCCCGTGGGGATGTACGGTGTGTCTTCCCAGACGATCGGGGAAGCGGCGCATCTGCCAGTGGTGTTCGCGATTGGCCACTATGAGGTCTGGGTGGCAGTTGCCGTCTGGCTGATCGTGTTCATCGGGCTCCTGCGCACCCTCGCAATGACCGTTTTCGTGTCACCCAAGCAGACGAGTTGAGGGGTTGACGGACAGCGTGCGAACAGGGTTTTGGCAGATATCGAGTGCCGTCTCGAGTGGTGAGGGGAATTCGTTGACGGCGCCTAATCACTGATAGAGGAGAATCAAATGGCAGATTCGAGTCAGCCTGGCAGTCCAGGCTTGGAATCGGGAAGTGCACTCACGTCAACGTCTGGGACCAAACCAGTGGAGGCGGAGGCCCAAGCTGGTGCGCGGACTCTGATGCTGGTCATGGCGACTGCGGGCTTCGCGATCAATTTCTGGGCGTGGGCACTGCTGAGTCCTCTGGCTCCGGCCTTCAAGGAATCACTGGGCCTGAGCCACTTCCAGCAGGCGATGGTTGTCGCGGTGCCGGTGATCGTGGGGTCCGTCGGCCGGATCCCCGTGGGGGCGCTGACCGACAGATACGGCGGCCGACTGATGTTTCCGGCCGTGTCACTGCTCACGATCATCCCGGTCATGTATCTGGGGCTTCTGGGGCAGGATTCGCTCGCGTCGCTGCTTATCGGCGGGTTCTTCCTGGGGATCGGGGGTACAGCGTTCGCCATCGGCATTCCCTTCGTGAATGGATGGTTCCCGCCTGAGCGCCGTGGCTTCGCCCTCGGTCTTTTCGGTGTGGGTATGGGCGGAACCGCGATCGCGGCTCTGACGACGGTCAACGTCGCGAAAGCGTGGGGGGACTGGGCGCCGTTCGCCATGACTGCCCTGGCGCTGCTTGTCTACTCCGTCTTGGCGGCTGTCCTGCTTCGTGAGCCCCTGGGGCACACGCCTAGTTCCGGATCCCTGTCCAAGCGGCTGGCCGCGACGATGAAGCTACGGGTGACGTGGTACGCCGCAGCGCTGTACGCGGTCGTGTTCGGCGGCTACGTGGCGTTTTCGGTCTACCTAGTCGCGTACCTGGAGACCGCCTACGGATTGGCGCGCGCGGATGCCGCTTTCCGGATGGCCGGATTCGTGGTGGTGGCGGTCGCGCTGAGACCTGTTGGCGGGTGGCTGTCCGACCGGATGGGACCGGGCCGGGTGCTGATCGCGGTGTTCTTCGTCGTTGCTGTTTGCGCGACGGTCCAGGCCTTCACGCCGTCGTTGATGCCAGTGGGTACGGTCGCGTTCCTGACAATGGCCGGGGCGCTGGGAGCAGGTTGCGGAGCGACCTTCTGCCTTGTCGCGGTGCTTTCCCCTGAAGGCAAGGTGGGCGCGGTAAGTGGATTCGTGGGTGCCGCAGGTGGTCTCGGCGGATTCGTTCCGCCGCTGATCATGGGTGCGACCTACGGGATCTTCGGCACCTTCGCCATCGGTCTAGGGCTCCTCGTCGCCGTGGCTGTCGGGCTGGCCATTTTCACCATGACGAAAGTGCGCCGCGCGTTGGCGGAACACTCGGTGGGCGTGGGTATTCCGGCTGCGGGCACCTCGTAGCCATCCGGCCGATTGCCGCGTCCGTGGGGACCCGCCCGTGCCCAGGCATGGGAATCCATGAGCGCCACATTGCGGACGTCTGCCTCATGTCCCGCAGCATCTGAAGACCGGCCCTGACCAGGTCACCTCGTTCGCTGGTCGTGCCTCCTGCGTCACGATCTCCGCGATGGACCCGTCGTGGAGGCGGATGACCCTGTCGGCCATGGCTGCGATGCCTGAGTTGTGCGTCACGATGACTACGCAGCACTGGCCCTCCTCGGCCGTCTGCCTCAGCAGCCCGAGCACCTGCCGACCCGTGTCCAGGTCCAGGGCTCCGGTCGGCTCGTCGCACAGCATCAAGTGCGGCCGCGTGATCAGAGCCCGCGCGATTGCGACGCGCTGCTGCTGGCCGCCTGACATCTGCCCGGGGAAGTGATCGGAGCGCTGGAGCAGATCGACGGCGGTCGGAGACTCGGTGACGCGCTCGGTCAGCTCGCGACCGGAGGATTTGTGAGTCAGCTCGGGGATGACGCGCACGTTCTCTGCGGCCGTGAGCATCGGGATCAAGTTGTAGAACTGGAAGACGAAGGCGATGTTGTCGCGCCGAATTGTGGCGAGCTTCTCCGGGCTCTGGCCGACCAAGTTCTGGCCGTTGATGACGACCTGCCCACCCGTGGCCGACTCGATGCCGCCGATGACGTTCAGC